>JBCNOJ010000139.1:0-10727 GCA_039593925.1 Acidovorax sp. | reverse complement strand
CGGGCAAGGGCGCCATTACACGGACGGGTTCTCTGGGTGGCGTGATGAAGGAGCCTGTCGAGGCCGCTCGCACGGTGGTGCGCAGCCGCTCGCGCATTCTGGGCATCAAGGATGAGGTGTTTGAGAAGCGCGACATCCACATCCACGTGCCCGACGGCGCCACGCCTAAAGATGGCCCGAGTGCGGGTGCGGCTATGACCACGGCATTCGTGTCGGCCCTGACGGGTATTCCCGTGCGCAGTGATGTGGCCATGACTGGAGAAATCACGTTGCGTGGTGAAGTCACTGCGATCGGTGGCCTTAAGGAAAAGCTGCTTGCGGCGCTGCGTGGTGGCATCAAAACGGTGTTGATCCCTGAGGAAAACGTCAAGGATCTTCAAGAGATTCCTGATAACGTCAAAAGCGGACTTGAGATCGTGCCGGTGCGCTGGATCGATAAAGTGCTGGAAGTGGCGCTTGCGAGCAAACCCGTTCCTTTGACGGATGAAGAGGTGGCAGTCGTCACGCCGGCAGCAGCGGACAAAGCCGCCACGGCCACTGCAGCTTCGGATGCACTAAAACATTGAAGCGATTTGTTGGTGAGCCCCAAAAAATGCGCTACAATTCATTCCATCGATGCAAACGTTGTACAATGTGAGGCTTCGGTAAATGCGGGAATAGCTCAGTTGGTAGAGCGCAACCTTGCCAAGGTTGAGGTCGAGAGTTCGAGACTCTTTTCCCGCTCCAATTTCCAAAAAAGGGAAGCAGTTGCTTCCCTTTTTTGTCAGAAGGCAGTGAATTTCTGGCGCGGTAGCAAAGCGGTTATGCCCCGGATTGCAAATCCGGTTAGTCCGGTTCGACTCCGGACCGCGCCTCCAGACACGTTGACTTGCCGGAGTTCGGCTTCACGGACTTTGGCAGTGACGTTCTGATGAGTTGGTGAGACTGGTTGGTAAATTTTTTTGGCTTGTAATCAGACAGGTCCAAAAATAGCGATATAATTCGAGGCTTGCTGAGTTGCACTGATATTAACGTTGGTGCAAAGCAGAAAACGCGGGAATAGCTCAGTTGGTAGAGCGCAACCTTGCCAAGGTTGAGGTCGAGAGTTCGAGACTCTTTTCCCGCTCCATATTTGCAAAGGGAAGCTTAGGCTTCCCTTTTTTCTTGGTGGTGCAGAGACTTCATTGGTCTGTAACCACAGATGCGACAGGGCATTGCGCGCATGTGCTGCCCGGGTTACGCTGCGACGCAGGTGTGCGCTGAGCAGCAGGCGCCCCGATGGTGAAATTGGTAGACACTGCGGACTTAAAATCCGCCGCTTTCCTGAAAAGGGGCGTGCCGGTTCGACCCCGGCTCGGGGCACCACGAAGAGCCTGTTCAATGTCTTTTGGGAGATTACATTGGAGTCCAATCAATCGCCCAGTTTCACTTCAGCCCTTAGAGCAAGGTGCTTGTGAGCCTTCAAACAGAAGACATTGAACAGGCTCTAGGATTCAATCATGTCAAGTTACAACGCTCCCTTCGAAATCCACGTCCATGGGCAGGTTCCCATGCGGGCTGATGTCAGCTTCGACCAGCTTCAGGACGCTCTCAAGCCCTTGTGGAAGTACGCTGGAGCCCGCTCGCTGGTGGACGGTGCCGCCAGTGCATATGAAGAAGAGCCGGGCATCACCTTTGATGCCAAAGAACATTTGCTTCAGGTGTGTTGGACGGTGCGGGGTGATGAAGATTTCCGCCAGTCGCTTGACGAGATGTGCATGAATCTCAATGAGCTGTCGGAGCAGGGCGCGGCCATAGAAGTCACGTTCTACGACACCGATTTCGATGAGGACGAGGAAGAGCAGGGCGCAGAGTCGCGCGATGACTTCGTCATGTTGTTTGTGGGGCCTACACCGGCCGCCATCATGCAGGTTCAACGCGACCTTCTGGTGCAAGACGTGGTGAACATGATGGAGCGCCACTTTGATGGCGCTGAGTTGGGTGGTGTGGTGACAGAGATCGACAAACTCTTCAGCCAACGGTTTGACGCGCTGGTGAACTCACTTGAAATCGGCAAACCACCGCGCGGTTCGGGTGGACCTGGGGCGGGCCATGGCGGGGGCGGCGGTCGCCGTCCGCGGCACTTGCACTGATTTGGTTCCTCGCGATCTCCAGCGTACTCGGCTGGGAGGTGGTGGCGCCCCAAGCGCTGTCTGGCCGCAAAAGATCTTTCAATTACCCTTTTTGACGCTCCGCACCGGCTCGGGGTGATCAGGGTGGCTGTTCTCGCACTCCATGACTGCTTCCGACCTTCCCTACCTGCGTTCCTACCCGGCGGCGTTGCAAGACCAGGCGAGGGAACTGATTGGCCAAGGTCGATTGGGCGAGGTGCTGCAGCGCAAATACCCGCGGCCCCACGCCGTGCGCAGTGACAAGGCGTTGTACGACTATGCGCAGGAGCTCAAAGCCCGCTACCTGCGCAACGCCGGCACGGTGAACAAAGTGTTGTTCGACAACAAGATTCATGTGGTGCGCCACGCCTTGGGGCTGCACACGGCGGTATCGCGTGTGCAAGGCAACCGGCTGGCGGCCAAGCACGAGATCCGCATTGCAGCAATGTTCAAGCAGGCGCCGGAAGAGTTTCTGCGCATGATCGTGGTGCACGAGCTGGCCCACCTGCGCGAGAAGGACCACGACAAAGCCTTCTACCAGCTGTGCACCCACATGGAGCCGCAGTACCACCAGTACGAGTTTGACCTGCGGCTATACCTCACGCACGTCGAGCATGCGGGCATCCGGCTGTGGTCGGGCGACCTGCACTGAAACTGTTCCCAAACAGTTGAATACTATATTTTTGATAGCTACTGGCGCTTACCCATAAAGCGCTAGAGCCTTTTTTCACTCAATTTAAAGCACTTGGACGGACTGGCAGCACTGCGCTGGCAGCCCGAGCCAGCGCTGGGCAGCCGCTTCCAGCATGGCCAGGGGCCCGGTGGTCAGCAACCGGACACGGCCTGTGTCGCCATGCGCACCCTTCGGCGCAGCGGAGTCTTCGGCATGGCGCAGCAGGCCGCCTGCTTCCAGCACGCGCCGCGTCTGGCGGGCCACGGCCTCACCCGTTTCGATGAACTGAACGTCCGGGCCCATCAGCGCCCGCAGCTCGTGGGCCACAAAGATGTAGTGCGTGCAGCCGAGCACGAGCGTGTCCATCTGGCCAGGTGCGGTGCCGAAGGCACCCATGGCTTTGATGTAGCGCTCGCAAAGGATGCCGGTTTCCGTGGTGCTTGTTTGCGAAGGAAGCGCAGGGTTGTCAGCGTCTTCAGCCGCAGGCACGGGATGGGCTACGCTGCGCTCGATGGCGTGGGCCAGGCCGTCACAGGGCTGGACCACAAAATGGGCCTCGCCAGCCAGTGAGGCCATCAGCTTGCCAAACTTGGCGCTGGTCAGAGTACCTCGTGTACCGATCACCCCGACGTGCCCGGTTTTGGTGGCGGACAGCGCGGGCTTGATGGCAGGCTCCAAGCCGACCAAGGGCAGCGAGGGGTAGCTGCTGCGCACTTCATGGATGGCGGCCGCTGTGGCAGTGTTGCAGGCCACCACCAGGGCCTTGATGCCGTGCTGTTCGCACAGGTACTGCGTGATGGCATGGGTGCGTGCCGCCACGTATGCGTCGCCCCGCTCGCCATAGGGCGCGTGTGCGCTGTCCGCCAAGTACACAAAACGCTCTTGGGGCATTGCGGCCAGCAGTGCGCGCAGCACGCTCAGTCCGCCAACGCCACTGTCAAAAACACCGATGGGGGAAGAAGCCTGTGGCATCAGGAAACCAAACTCTGGCAGTTGGACGAAAGCGTGGATTGTAGGTAAGGCGCGGCGGCTGTGCAGGGCGCGGCGGGCACACATTAAAAAACCGCCCGAAGGCGGTTTGCTTGGTAGAGCTCAAGCCTTGGACAAGGCCAATGCCAGCTTCCGGGTCAGCACAAAGCCTCAGGCCGCCGCGACTTCAATGCCCTTGAACTCGCCTGAGGCGATGCGCTTTTGCCACTCGGCCGGGCCTGTGATGTGGGCGCTGGTGCCACCGGCGTCCACGGCCACGGTCACGGGCATGTCCACCACGTCGAATTCGTAGATCGCTTCCATGCCCAGGTCTTCAAAGCCCACGACCTTGGCGGTCTTGATGGCCTTGGAGACCAAGTAGGCAGCGCCGCCCACGGCCATCAGGTAGGCGCTCTGGTGCTTCTTGATGGCCTCGATGGCTACCGGGCCGCGCTCGGCCTTGCCCACCATGGCGATCAGACCAGTCTGGGCCAGCATCATCTCGGTAAAGCCGTCCATGCGCGTGGCGGTGGTGGGGCCTGCAGGGCCCACGGCCTCGCCCTTCACGGGGTCCACCGGGCCCACGTAGTAGATGACGCGGTTGGTGAAGTCCACGGGCAGCTTCTCGCCCTTGGCCAGCATGTCCTGGATGCGCTTGTGTGCGGCGTCGCGGCCCGTCAGCATCTTGCCGTTGAGCAGCAGCGTGTCACCGGGCTTCCAGCTGGCAACCTCGTCCTTGGTCAGCGTGTCGAGGTTGACCTTCTTGCTCTTGTTGTAGTCGGGCGCCCAGTCCACGTTGGGCCACAGGTCCAGGCTGGGGGGCGTGAGGTACACAGGGCCCGAGCCGTCCATCACGAAGTGCGCGTGGCGCGTGGCCGCGCAATTGGGGATCATCGCAATCGGCTTGCTGGCCGCGTGCGTGGGGTACATCTTGATCTTGACGTCCAGCACGGTGGTCAGGCCGCCCAGGCCCTGCGCACCAATGCCCAGGGCGTTGACCTTTTCAAACAGCTCCAGGCGCAGCTTTTCGACATTGTCGAGTTCGGCCCCGCTGGCTTGCTTGGCCTGCAGCTCGTACATGTCCAGGTCGTCCATCAGGCTTTCCTTGGCCATGAGCACGGCCTTCTCGGCCGTGCCGCCAATGCCGATGCCCAGCATGCCGGGCGGGCACCAGCCAGCGCCCATGGTGGGCACGGTCTTGAGCACCCAGTCCACCACGTTGTCGCCCGGGTTGAGCATGTACATCTTGGACTTGTTCTCCGAGCCGCCGCCCTTGGCTGCCACGGTGATGTCCACGGTGTTGCCGGGCACGATCTCGGTAAAGATCACGGCAGGGGTGTTGTCCTTGGTGTTCTTGCGGGCGAACTGCGGGTCGGCCACGACCGAGGCGCGCAGTGTGTTGTCCGGGTGGTTGTAGCCCCGGCGCACGCCTTCGTTGATGGCGTCGTCCAGGCTGCAGGGCTTGCCATCGACGCCGGCATCGAAACCTTCCCAGCGCACATCCATGCCCACTTTCAGGAACACGTTGACGATGCCGGTGTCCTGGCAGATGGGGCGCTGGCCGGTGGCGCTCATCTTGCTGTTGGTCAGGATCTGGGCGATCGCATCCTTGGCGGCCGGGCTCTTCTCACGCTCGTAGGCGCGGGCCAGGTGGGCGATGTAGTCGGTGGGGTGGTAATAGCTGATGTACTGCAGTGCAGCAGCAATGGACTCGACGAGGTCGTCGTACTTGATCGTGGTGGTCATCGTGTTTCTGTCGTGAGGCGGGAACGGGCGCATGCCAGGGCACACAGCCCGCAATTATCCCACCCACGTGCTGACACGGCGCTGGCACGGAAATGACCGGTCCCACCGCGCGCTCTGCACAGCAAACAGGCACGGCTCAGCCGTGCGCCGCGGGCGCTAGCGGTTTCGGGGACGCGTTAACCCCTACACCTCGTCATTGGGGTCAGCTTCCGCGTCTTCAGACGGGTCATCGCCGGGATACCGGTCGGCACCAGCCTGTGTCTCCCCCGCGTCCCGGGCTTCTTCGTCCGTGTCCATCGATTCCAGGTGATCCGGCAGGATATCGCGGGCTTCAAGCTGCAGTTCGGGCTCCACGCTTGCGCGCTCGCCCGTGCCATGGCGGTCGGTGTCGTTGTCGGGATCAGTGCCATAGAGGCCTGCGCTGTCGCTGCCCGAATCGGATGCGTCGCTCGGGCCCAGGCTGTCGTTGCCTGTGGCGCTGTGAAAGGTGGAAAGGTTGTCGGCATCAATGCCGAGCAGACTGCTTTTGGCCATGGTGATCTCCGTGAAATCGGGGCGTGCAGTGATGTGCTGCTACGGCGCGGCACTGTGCCGCTGCGCCACCATGGTGTGCCTGCTGCACGGCGCGTGGTGTAAGAGCAAGCCGACGATTGATTGCAGCTGGATGGCTGCGGACAGCTGCACCCGTCGCTTTGAACAGGTGTTTGGCCCTCGGCAGATCAGAGCGAACCAAACACTGACGGCGTGAAGTCCACGGCACCGTCGGGCTTGTCGCCTTGGGACCACGACAGCAAAGAGTCCGCAGGCATGGGGCGCGCAAAGAAGAAACCCTGCAGTTCGTCGCAGGCCATGCCCAACAGAATGTCGCGCTGACCCTCGGTTTCGACCCCCTCGGCCACCACGCGCAGGCCCAGCGCGTGCGCCAGGCTGACCACGGCGCTCACCACGGCGCGCGCGTCCTCGCTGCTCTCAAGGTCATTCACAAAGCTGCGGTCGATCTTGAGCTGTTGGGCAGGCAGTTGTCGCAGATAGTTCAGGCTGGAATACCCGGTGCCGAAGTCGTCGATGGAGAGGAAAACACCGATGCGCGCCAGCCCCTCAAAGGTGCGCTGCGTAGCCTTGATGTCTTCCATCGCCACAGATTCGGTGATCTCGCACAGCAACTGCGAGGCGTCGAGGCCATGGAACTTCAGCGCGTACTCAATGCGGTCGGCCAAGCCACTTTCACGCAACTGGTGCACCGACAGGTTAATTGCCACGCGCATCCGCATTCCGCTGCGGGCCCAATCGGCCGTCTGGCGACAGGCTTCGTTGATCACCCAGTTGCCCAGCTTGTTGATCAGGCCGAAGCGTTCGGCCAGTCCGATGAACACCAGGGGGCTCACCATGCCGTGTTTGGGGTGGTTCCAGCGCAGCAGTGCTTCCACACCACTGATCTGGCCGCGTGTGCCGTCGATCTTGGGCTGGTAGTGCAGTTGCAGCTCGCCCCGTTCGATGGCCTGGCGCAGGTCGTTCTGCAGTTCCAGTTGCTCCGATGCGTCAGAGCCCATGTGCGGCTCGAAAAGCGCGTAGCTGCCGCCGCCTGCGCGCTTGGCGGCGTACATGGCAGCGTCCGCATTGGCCACCAGCTTGGTGCGGTCGCCGTGGTCGGGGTGGACCACGATGCCGATGGAGCAGGTAATCTGCACCTGCTTGCCCGACACCTCGAACGGTCGCGACAGCGACGCCAGCATGCGGTTGGCCACCGATACGCACGCGGCCACATCGGTCACGTCTTCCAGCAGCACCAGAAACTCATCGCCACCGACGCGGGCCACGGTGTCGCACTCGCGCGCTTCCTGGCGCAGCCGCTCGGCCGCGCCACGCAGAATGATGTCGCCCGCCGCGTGGCCGAACGAGTCGTTGATGGGCTTGAAGCCGTCCAGGTCCACGAACAGCACGGCCAGCCGGTCTTCCACGCGCAGGTGGTTGGTGCGGTCCAGCCGCAGCAGCGCGTGAATGAGCCGGTCTTCAAACAGCAGCCGGTTGGGCAGGCCGGTCAGCGCATCCGCAAATGCGCGTTTTTGCAGTTCGTCATTGGCGGCCTGCAGGCGGGCGTTGCTTTCCTGCAGCGACTGGGTCAGCTTTTGCGAGGTGCTCTGCAACCGGGCATCCATGATGGAGGTAAACAGCGTGCTGATCAGAAGCATGCCTGTGGACATGAGCACCAGCGCCGTCAGCCCCGGCCCCCCCAATGCACCAGCGCTCAGGCACACCGAACCCACCGCAAAACTGGCGGCGGCCATGCCGGTGTAGTGCATGCCGCAAATCGCAACGGCCATCACAAACGACGCCGCCACCTGCCAGACCACGCGGCGGCCCGGGGGCACGCGGCGCAGCAGTTTGAAGATAAGCAGCGCTGACGCCGAGGCTGCCACGGCGATCAATACCGACAGCGCTGCGATGCGCAGGTCCCACACAATGCCCGGTGCCATATCCAGGGCCGCCATACCGATGTAATGCATGGCGCTGATGCCGGTGCCCATGGCCAGGGCGCCCAGAGCCAACGACAAGTGGCCGAAGTTGGCACGGCTCGCCAGCCCCAGGGCGATGGCGGACGCAGCCACCGCCGCCAGCCACGACAGCAGCGTCATGCCGCCTGCAAAGCCGATCTCGATGGGCAGCCTGAAAGCCTGCATGCCCAGAAAATGCATGGACCAGATGCCCGTTCCCATCACCAAGGAGCCTGCCGCCCACCAGGCCAGACCCACACGCCGCTGCGAGGTGCGCACACGCCCCGCCAGGTCCAGCGTGACATACGACGCGAGCATCGCAATCGCGAAAGACGCGGCGACCACGTACAGGTTGTAGCTGAAGGGCATGAACGAACTCATGAACAACGATCCGGCGGGAAAGTAAGAAAAGTGGGTTGGCGCTGTTCCATGGGACTGCAGCGGCGAGGGTGCCGCATTGCCTGAAGAAACGTCAACAAATGGTTTTCTTGAGGTGCGCGCGTGGCACTTGGCGGTTTGCGTGGCGAGTGCTGTGTTGGTGCATAACCAGCCTACACGGGCGCCAAACGCAAAAAAGCCCGTTGCCGGGCTCATTGGTGGAAATTGTACCAATTTGTTGCAAATTTAGGCCGTTCGGATTTAGGGAGGTTTGTCAACAATGGTTGCCAAGCCGCAGGACTGCCAACTGCATCGCAGAACGCGCGAAGACAGTTCGATGTCATCGTAAATGAGAATTGTTCCTTTTTGAATTATGCTCGGGGACTGCCCCCGTCGTTCGCCGGGCTTGATGTTGACCCTTCTTTCATGGCCTTGACGGCCGCCTGTTTCAGGAGCGCTTTTCCCATGACCACCCGCACCGAACGCGACACCTTTGGCCCCATCGAAGTCCCTGCCGACAAGCTGTGGGGCGCGCAGACGCAGCGCTCGCTGCAGAACTTCGACATCTCGGGCGAGCAGCAGCCGCGCGAGATCATCAAGGCGCTGGCCCAGGTCAAGCGCGCTTCTGCCGTGGCGAACCAGGCGCTGGGCCTGCAGGACGCGAAGAAGACCGAGGCCATCGTGGCCGCGGCCGATGAGGTCATTGCCGGCAAGCACCCCGGCGAGTTCCCGCTGGTGGTGTGGCAGACGGGCTCGGGCACGCAAACCAACATGAACGTCAACGAAGTGCTGGCCAACCGTGCGAGCGAACTGCTCGGCGGCGAACGCGGCGAGGGCCGCCTGGTGCACCCCAACGACGACGTGAACCGCAGCCAGTCGAGCAACGACGTGTTTCCCACGGCCATGCACGTGGCCGCGGTCGAGTCTCTGACCCACAAGCTCTTGCCCGCCATGGCCAAGCTGCGCGCCACGCTGGCCAAGAAGGCCAAGGACTTCGATGGCATCGTCAAGATCGGCCGCACCCACTTGCAGGACGCCACCCCGCTCACGCTGGGCCAGGAGTTTTCGGGCTACGTCGCCCAGCTCGACCATGGCGAGCGCCATGTGCGCGCCGCGCTGCCGCATCTGTGCGAGCTGGCCCTGGGCGGCACGGCCGTGGGCACGGGCCTGAACGCGCCCAAGGGCTACGCCGAGCAGGCGGCGGCCGAACTGGCGCGCCTCACGGGCCTGCCCTTCATCACCGCGCCCAACAAGTTTGAGGCCCTGGCGTCGGTAGACGCGCTGGTGCACGCCCATGGCGCACTCAAGACCTTGGCCGCCAGCATGATGAAGATCGCCAATGACGTGCGCTGGCTGGCCAGCGGCCCGCGCAGCGGCATTGGTGAGCTGAGCATCCCCGAGAACGAGCCCGGCTCGTCCATCATGCCCGGCAAGGTCAACCCCACGCAGAGCGAAGCCGTGACCATGCTGGCCGCGCAGGTGTTTGGCAACGATGTGGCCATCAACTTCGGTGGTGCGTCGGGCAACTTCGAGCTCAACGTGTTCCGCCCCATGGTGGCGCACAACTTTTTGCAGAGCGTGCGCCTGCTGGCCGATGGCATGGTCAGCTTCAACGACCACTGTGCCGTGGGCATCGAGCCCAACCGCGAGCGCATCACCGAGCTGGTGGACCGCTCGCTGATGCTGGTGACCGCGCTCAACACGCACATCGGCTATGACAAGGCCGCCTTCATTGCCAAGAAGGCGCACAAGGAAGGCACCAGCCTGCGCGAAGCGGCCGTGGCGTCGGGCCATGTCACGGGCGAGCAGTTTGACCAGTGGGTGGTGCCGGGCCACATGGTCGGCCGCTGAAGTGGGCTCCGGCAGCAATACCGCTGCGCCGCCTTCGTCTGCGCTGCTGGCCAGCTTTCGCGACAGCTACCGCGATCTGCTGCGCTACCTGTTGCGCCGCACTGGCAGTGCCGACGACGCGCGCGACGTGGCACATGACACGTGGCTGCGCCTGGCCGACATGGACCTGCGTGGCGAGCGGCCCGTGGCGTGTGAATCCGAAGCGCGCGCCTATGTGTTCACGATGGCTCGCAACTTGGTCATCGACCGCCAGCGCCACGCGGGCGTCGTGGCCCGCCATGCGCAGAGCGAAGGGCCGGGCGGCGGAGGCCTTGGCGCCGTGAGCGCCCATGGGCCGGACGAATGCGAGGCGCTGATGTACCGCCAGGCGGTGGAAGCCGTCGAAGCCGCGCTCGCCACGCTGCCCGAGCGGGCGCGACAGGTGTTTTTGCGCCACCGCGTCAACGGAGAGGACCAAGGCGCGCTGGCTGCCGACTACGGCATCTCGCG
>JBCNOJ010000138.1:0-10735 GCA_039593925.1 Acidovorax sp. | reverse complement strand
GCGCCGAGCCCGCCGTGGCCGCCCTGGCCGAACGCACGCTGGGCCAGCGCATCGCCTTGCACACCAGCAGCCAGCGCGCGCTCGACGCCGCCCGCGGCGACTGGGACCTGGCCCAGTTCGATCTGGCCAGCACCGGCCGCACCCGCGCACTGCGCAAGGCGGGCAGCGCTCTCAGCACGGCACTGTATGCACCGCAATGGCGCGCTGCGCGCTGGGGTGCCGGGCTGCTGGTGGTGGCGCACTTGGTGGGGCTCAATGCATGGGCCTGGCAAGAGCGCAAGGCTTTGGCCGCCAAGCAGGCCGGGGTGCGCAACACGCTCACCCAGACCTTTCCGCAGGTGCAGGTGGTGGTGGATGCCCCCGTGCAGATGGAGCGCGAACTGGCCCTGCTGCGACAGGCTGCTGGCAGCGTTTCGGCGCGTGACCTGGAGCCGCTGCTGGCGGCGGCGGGCGCCGCTTTGCCCGAAGGCCAGCAGCCCACTGCTTTGGAATACACCACCGGCGAACTGCGCCTGCGCGGCGTGGCCCTGTCGCCTGATGAGGAAGCCGCCCTTTCGAGCCGCGTGCAGGCGGCAGGTTACCGCGCGCGCATGGACGATGGCAGCCTGCTGCTGCGCGCAGAAGGAACCCCATGAGCACCACGCCCCCCCGCAACCCCGCCGCCCCCTTGCAGGCCCGCTGGCAAGCCCTGGCACCGCGCGAGCAGAACCTGGTGCTGGCGGCTGGCGGCCTGGTGGCCCTGGCCCTGCTGTGGTGGGTGGCCTTGGCCCCCGCCCTGGCCACGCTGCGCGCCGCACCGGCACGCCACGCTGCGCTCGACACCCAATTGCAGCGCATGCACAGCCTGCAGGCCGAAGCGCAGCAGTTGCAGGCAGCGCCCCGCACTGCGCCAGGTGATTCGGTCGGTGCCTTGCGCACCGCGCTCACCCAGCGCCTGGGCACCACGGCACAGCTCAACGTGGTGGGCGACCGCGCCACCGTCACGCTCAAAGGTGCCCCCGCCGATGCGCTGGCACAGTGGATGGCCCAGGCCCGCAGCAATGCCCGCGCGACGCCGGTGGAGGCGCGCCTGGCGCGCAGCAGTGCCACCGCTGCAGCACCCACCGGCAACGCCGCCCCCGTCACGCTCGGCAACCCCGCAGCGGCCATGCCCCGCTGGGACGGCACCGTGGTGCTGGCCCTGCCAGCAGCCCGCTGACCCGGCCCGGCACCGTCGTTTCGTCTGCGCACCCTGTGGCACTCAACAACCGTCACCGCACTGCTTCCCGGCCCTCCGCGGCCGCCCCTGTGCCACGCACGGCCTGGGGATGGGCGTGGCTGGGCGCCGTGGTGGGGGTGCTGCCCGCCATCGTGGTGTTTGCGCCCGCCCACTGGCTGGCCGATGCCGTGGCGCGCGCCACGGGTGGGCAGGTGCTGCTGCAACAGGCGCGCGGCACGGTGTGGACCGGTTCTGCCCAATTGGTGCTGACCGGCGGTGCGGCCAGCCAGGACAGAACGGCCTTGCCGGGGCGTGTGGACTGGCGGCTGCGCCCCACCTTGACGGGCGTGCGCGCACAGGTCCAGGCCGAGTGCTGCACGCCACAGCCGCTGAACGCACGCGTCGCAGTGGGCCTGGGCGGTGTGCAGGTGTCTGTGGCCGACGGCCAAAGCCAATGGCCAGCCGCGCTGCTGACCGGCCTGGGCACGCCGTGGAACACCCTTCAGCCTCAGGGGCAGCTCGCGCTGCAAACGCAGGGCCTGGAGGCGCGCTGGGCCGCAGGCCGGCTGGTGCTGGCGGGCCAGGTGCAGATGGATGCGCGGGCCATGTCGTCGCGCCTGTCCACGCTGCGGCCCATGGGCAGCTACCGGCTGGTGCTGCAGGGCGGCGAGGTGCCGACCCTCACACTCAGCACCCTGGATGGACACCTGCAGCTCAGCGGCACCGGCCAATGGGTGGGCCAGCGTCTGCGCTTTGCGGGCGAGGCCAGCGCCAGCCCCGAACGCGAGGGCGCGTTGTCCAATCTTCTGAACATCATCGGACGGCGCAATGGCGCGCGCTCCATCATCACCGTGGGTTGAATCTATGACCTCCTTGTTTTCGTCACACCTGCGCTTGACTCTAAAAACAATAGCTGCCAGCGCTTTACTGGCAAGCGCTACCAGCCAAATTCATGCTCAAACCGCGATCGACACCCGCACGGGCAGCGTGCGCCAGAGCGAACCCGTCACGCTGAATTTCGCCAATGCCGAGATCGAAGCCGTGGCCCGCACCATGGCCACCATCACCGGCCGCAACGTGGTGGTGGACCCACGCGTCAAAGGCCAGCTCAACCTGGTCACAGAGCGCGCCGTGACGCCTGCCGCCGCCTTCCAGCAGTTCCTGGCCGCGCTGCGGTTGCAGGGCTTCACGGTGGTGGAATCGGCCGGGCTGTACAAGGTGGTGCCCGAGGCCGATGCCAAGCTGCAGGGCGGCAGTGTGAGCGTGGTGCAGGGCAGCGCGGGCAGCGCACCTGCGGGCGGTCAAATCGTCACGCAGATCTTCAAGCTCAACTTCGAGAACGCGGCCAACCTGGTGCCCGTGCTGCGCCCGCTGATCAGCCCCAACAACACCATCAACGTGAACCCCGGCAACAACTCGCTGGTGATCACCGACTACGCCGACAACCTGCAGCGCCTGGCGCGCATCGTGGCGGCCATGGATGTCTCCAACGCCAGCGATGTGGAAGTGATTCCGCTGCGCAACGCCATCGCCACCGACCTGGCCCCGCTGGTGGCGCGCCTGATCGACGGCGGCAGCACCGGTACACCCGGCGCGCCCGCGGCCACGCCGGGCCAGGCCGACACCTCGTTCAAGACCACGCTGATTGCCGAGCCCCGCAGCAACTCGCTCATCCTGCGCGCAGCCAACCGCGCGCGCGTGGCCCAGGTGCGGGCGCTGGTGGACCAGCTGGACCAACCGCCAGCCCCCGGCAGCAGCGCGGCCAACGGCAACATCCACGTGGTCTACCTCAAGAATGCCGACGCCACCAAGCTGGCCACCACCCTGCGCGCCGCCATGGCGGCCATGGGCAGTGGCAATGGCAGCGGTGCGGGCGCCAGCGCTGGCAGCACAGGCTCGTCGCCCTCCGGCACCAGTCTGAGCGGCGGCAACACACTGGCCTCCAATGGCCTGGGCGGCAGCAGCACCAGCAGCAACATGGGCCTGGGCAGCAGCGCCAGCATGGGCACCAGCAGCACCAACAGCAACCAGCCCTCCACGGGCGGGCAGATCCAGGCCGACCCCACCACCAACTCGCTCATCATCACCGCGCCCGAGCCGCTGTACCGCCAACTGCGCACCGTGATCGACAAGCTCGACGGCCGCCGCGCGCAGGTGCTGGTGGAAAGCCTCATCGTCGAGGTCTCGGCGAACAAATTGGCCGAGTTCGGCATTCAGTGGCAAGGCCTGCTGGGCAAGCAGGGCGACGGCACCATCGGCGTGATCGGCACCAACTCCGGCCAGGCGGGCATGAACATCCTCAATGCCACGGCAGCATTGGTGGCCAAGAACCCATCCGCGCTCGTGGGCACCACCGGCCTGGGCAACGGCATGAACCTGGCGCTGGCCCCGCGCATCAACGGACAGTATTACCTGGGCGCACTGGCCAACTTTTTGCAGAACAGCGGCGACGCCAATGTGCTCTCCACGCCCAACCTGATGACGCTGGACAACGAAGAGGCCAAGATCATCATCGGCAACAACGTGCCCTTCGTCACCGGCTCGTATGCCAACACCGGCACCGGCAACACCGTGAACCCGTTCACCACCGTGGAGCGCAAGGACGTGGGCCTGATGCTCAAGGTGCGCCCGCAGATCAGCGAGAACGGCACGGTGAAGATGGCCATCTACCAGGAGGTGTCCAAGATCGACGGCAGCACGCTGAGCAACGTCAACGGTCCCACCACCAGCAAGCGGTCCATCGAATCCAACGTGGTGGTGGACGACGGCAGCATCATCGTCATCGGTGGCCTGCTGGAGGACAGCTACCAGCAGGCGCAGGACAAGGTGCCTGTGATGGGCGACATCCCTGTGGTGGGCGCCTTGTTCCGCAGTGAAAACCGCACGCGCAACAAGACCAACCTCATGGTCTTCTTGCGCCCGGTGGTGGTGCGCGACAGCGCCACCAGCGAAGCGTTGATGCTCGACCGCTACGAAGCCATCCGCGCGCTGCAGCAGGTCACGCAGCCATCGTCCAGCGTGATGATGAACTCCGTCTCGGGCGCGCCGGTGCTGCCTGCGCTGCCACCGCGCACCGACCCCGCACAGGTGCAGCAGCCATTGCTGCAACAACAGCCGGGAGCGCTGCCTGCAGCGGCTCCGGCCGTGATCACGCCTGTGCAGCCCCAGACCGCACCGCAGCCTCAGACCACGCCGCCCGGCGTGGTGCCACTGAGCAGCGCGCCTGCAAACGATGGGGAGGCTTCGGTACTGGCGTCGGCGCCGCAGGCTGCCAGCCTGCCACGCTGAGGACCGTGCCCGCCATGCGCCATCCCCTGCCCTATGCCTTTGCCCGCACCGCCCAGCTGCTGCTGGAGGACGACGGCCACCAGCTGGTGCTGTGGCACGGCCCCAGCCCCGACGCGGGTGCGCTGTCCGAAGTGCTGCGCAAGCACCCGGTGCAGCAGCTGCTGCCGCTGGATGCCCCGGCCCTGGCCCAGCGCATCAGTGCCGCGTATTCGCACAGCGAATCGAGCGCTGCCACCGTGGTGAGCGAGGTCGAGAGCGACGCCGACCTCTCGCGCATGATGCAGGAGCTGCCGGCCGTCGAAGACTTGCTGGAATCCGCCGGTGACGCGCCCATCATCCGCATGCTCAACGCCCTGCTCACGCAGGCCGCGCGCGACGGCGCGAGCGACATCCACATCGAGCCCTACGAGCGCCACAGCAGCGTGCGCTTTCGGGTGGACGGCACGCTGCGCGAAGTGGTGCAGCCCAACCGCGCGCTGCACGCGGCCCTGATCTCGCGCCTGAAGATCATGGCCGACCTGGACATCAGCGAAAAACGCCTGCCGCAGGATGGCCGCATCAGCCTGCGCTTGGGCACCCGCGCCATCGACGTGCGCGTGTCCACCCTGCCCAGCGCCCATGGCGAACGCGCCGTGCTGCGCCTGCTGGACAAGAGCGAGAGCAAGCTGAGCCTGGAAGCCGTGGGCATGCAGGGCGACACGCTGCGCCGCTTTGAAGGCCTGATCACGCAGCCCCACGGCATCATCCTGGTGACGGGGCCCACGGGTTCGGGCAAGACCACCACGCTGTATGCAGCGCTGGGCCGGCTTGATGCCACGCGCAACAACATCATGACGGTGGAAGACCCCATCGAATACGAGCTGCCGGGTGTGGGGCAAACGCAGGTCAACAGCAAGATCGAGCTGACCTTTGCCAAGGCCCTGCGCGCCATCCTGCGGCAGGACCCGGACATCATCATGATCGGTGAAATCCGCGACTTCGAGACCGCGCAGATCGCCATCCAGGCCTCGCTCACCGGCCACTTGGTGCTGGCCACGCTGCACACCAACGATGCTGCCAGCGCCGTGACGCGCCTGACGGACATGGGCGTGGAGCCGTTCCTGCTCTCGTCTTCGCTGCTGGGCGTGCTGGCCCAGCGCCTGGTGCGCAAGTACTGCAGCCATTGCCACGGCAGTGGCTGCGAACATTGCGGACAAACGGGCTACACGGGGCGCACTGGGGTGTTCGAGCTGCTGGTCACCACCGATGCGATCCGCGCTCAGATCCACAACCAGGCCGCCGAAGCCGACATCCGTGACGCCGCCCGTGCCGATGGCATGGCGCTCATGCGCGAAGACGGCGACCGCCTGGTTGCGGCAGGCGTTACCAGCCTCGAAGAAGTGCTGCGCGTGACGCGGGATTGATCCACGCAGGCCAATCCGCGCGACTGCTTACTTCATTTTTGATAGCTGTCAGCGCTTGCTGAATAAGCGCTAGAGGCCCAAAACACCTCAAATCGACCTGGGCACTACCAATGTAGGCTTTGTCTTACAAGCAGTGCCGCGCACTGCTACTGGGCGCATCTGCGGTGGTGCAGAACAATGGCTTTGACCAGTGCCCACGCCCACCAACTTGCAGCGCGAACGGCGCTACTCAACGTTGCTCTGCGGCCGTTCCACTTTTTTCACCCACCCTTTCCTTCGTTTTATTGACCCATGCAGACGTCGCATTCCACGCCCCACCCATGGCAATTCTTCCGCGCCGGGGGCGTGGACCAGGTCATCATCCGCACGGGGCAAGACATTGCCCGCCTGCCGGAGCTGGACCAGAAGCTGTGGGTGGCGCTGGCCTGTCCCACCCGCGGCATCGAGTTCGACCCCGCGACGCTGGACCTGATCGATGCCGATGGCGATGGCCGCATCCGCCCGCCGGAGCTGCTGGCGGCCTGCGCCTGGGCCTGTGATCGGCTGCACGACCCGGATGAACTGGCGCAGCCCGGCGAAGCGCTGGCGATCAGTGCCATCAACGAAAAAACCGAAGCGGGCAATGCACTGGCCCAGGCAGCACGCCGAATCCTCTCGATGGCTGGACAAACAGACGCGACCACCATCGCGCTGTCGGATGTGCTGGCGCGCAGCGAACAACTGAGCGCCATGCGTTTCAACGGCGACGGCGTCATCACGGCTGGCACCGCGCAAGACGACACGGTGGCACGCGAGGCGATTGGGCACATCCTGCAAACCCAGGGCGGCACGCCGCCCGTGGGCGACCCCGCACAGCCCGGCATCGACCGTGCGCGCGCGGAGAGCTTTTTTGCAGACCTGGACAAGATCCAGGCCTGGACGGCACGCGCACGCGATGCCACCACCGGGCTGGCGCTGGGCGAGCAAACCCTGAAGGCCACACAGGCCATGAATGGGGTGGCGCAAAAGGTGGAAGACTTTTTTGCGCGCTGTCGGCTGGCAGCATTTGACCTGCGTGCCGCGACGGCCCTGAACCCATCGCTGGAGGAATACGCGGCCATGGCAGGCCAGCAGCTGGACTTGAACGCCACAGCCATCACCACGCTGCCACTGGCGCCCATCACGCCGCGCGGCGTGTTGCCGCTCACCGCGGGTGTGAACCCGGCCTGGGCCAAGGCGCTGCGCGCGTTCCGCGATCACACCGTGGTGCCGCTGCTGGGCGAGCAGCAAGCGCAAGAACTGACGCTGGACCAGTGGCGCCACATCCGCCAGGCGCTGGCCCCCTGCCAGCAGTGGCTGGCAGACCGCCCCAAGACGTCGCTGGATGCGCTGGACGACGAGGTGCTGCAGGCGCTGCAGGCCAGCGACGCGCGGGCGCGGGTGATGGCGCTCATCGACCAGGACGAGGCCGAGCTGGCGCACAACGAGCAAACCAAGGACCTGGAGAAGCTGTTGCGCTTCAAGCGCGACCTGCTCCCGCTGCTGAACAATTTCGTGTCGTTCTCGGCCTTCTACCAGCGCCAGGGCGCGGTCTTTCAGGCCGGCACCTTGTACCTGGACGCGCGCAGTTGTGACCTCACGGTGCGCGTGGGCGATGCCGCCCAGCACGCCAAACTGGCCGGGCTGGCCAAGACCTATCTGGCCTATTGCACCTGCACGCGCAAGGGCCAAACCATGGGCATCGTGGCAGCCTTTACTGCGGGCGACGTGGACTTTTTGTTCGTGGGCCGCAACGGCGTTTTCTACGACCGAAAGGGCCAGGACTGGGACGCCACCATCACCCGCATCATCGAGAACCCCACCAGCATCGGCCAGGCGTTTCTCGCGCCGTACAAGAAGTTTGTGCGGCTGGTGGAGGAGCAGGTGGCCAAGCGCGCAGCGGCGAGCGAGGCGCGCGCGCAGAAGTCGCTGGACAACACGGCTGGCCTGCTGGCCAACACCACCACCAAAACGGCAACCACCACGGCAGACACGCTCACCAACGCCGCACCGCAACGCACCGATGTGGGCACCGTGGCCGCCATTGGCGTGGCACTGGGAAGCATCAGCGCGGTGCTGGTGGGCGTCTTCGGCAAGTTTGTGGATCTGGGGGTGTGGATTCCGCTGGCGCTGGTCGGCATCATGGCGGCCATTTCGGGGCCCAGCATGATGATTGCCTGGCTCAAGCTGCGCCAGCGCAGCTTGGGCCCGCTGCTGGATGCCAGCGGCTGGGCCATCAACGGGCGCATGCGCATCAACACGCGCCTGGGCGGCTCACTGTCGCAGACAGCCAAGGTGCCCGCGCATGCGCGGCGCTCGCTGCAAGACCCGTTTGCGCAATCCCGCGCGCCACTGTGGTGGGCGCTGGGCGCTCTGGTAGTGGCGGGCGGCTTGGTCACCGCGGCTTGGCGCTTGCATTGGCTGGACAGCCTGCGTGCCGCAGTGGCGCCAGCGCCCACGGCCACTTCGGCACCGGCGACAGGCGCGTTGCCCGGTGAACTGGGTGCGGCTGGGCTGCAAGGGTCGCCGCCTGCCGCAGCCGCGCAGGCCGCTGCCACAGGCGCGGCGCCTGCTGCGTCAGGCGCCTCAGCCAGCCGTTAACCCACCCACTCCCCGCACTGCCGCCGCTGCAGCGGCGGCCTTCAGCGAATCCGCAGGGTCGACCGTGCGGCAGAGTGGGCCAACGATGCTGGCGCGGCTTGCGCTGCGGCCCTGCCCGCCGGCGCAGCAATGGTTGCTGCGGTGGGCGCGCCCACGCCCTCCTGCAGCTTGAACACACGCACTGCGCTGGTCAGCTGCGCTGCCTGCTCGCGCAGGGATTCCGATGCTGCAGTGGACTCTTCGACCAGCGCCGCGTTCTGCTGGGTCATCTGGTCGAGCTGGCTCACGGATTGGCTGATCTGGCCGATGTTGTCGCTCTGCTCAGCGGATGAAGCTGTGATCTCGCCAATGATGTCGGACACGCGGCGCACGCTGCTCACGATTTCGGTCATGGTTTCGCCCGCCTGGCTGACCAGGCGTGAGCCATCTTCCACACGCTCGACCGACGAGCCGATGAGCCCCTTGATCTCCTTGGCGGCTTCAGCGCTGCGTTGCGCGAGGTTGCGCACCTCACTGGCCACCACGGCAAAGCCGCGGCCTTGCTCACCAGCGCGCGCCGCTTCGACGGCCGCGTTCAGCGCCAGGATGTTGGTCTGGAACGCGATGGAGTCGATGACACCCGTGATGTCGGCGATCTTGCGCGAGCTGGTGGTGATCTGGTCCATGGTGGTCACCACCTGCGAAACCACGGCGCCGCCACGAGCCGCCACCTCGGCGGCGGACGACGCGAAGTCGCTCGCCTGGCGCGAGGACTGGGCGCTTTGCTGCACGGTGCTGGTCAGCAGCTCCATCGACGAGGCCGTTTCTTCCAGATTCGCCGCCGTCTGCTCGGTGCGTTGGCTCAGGTCATGGTTGCCACTGGCGATTTCGGTGCTGGCGGTGGAAATGTTGCCTGCAGCGTCCTGTACCTGGCGCACCAGGCCGCGCAGTGCCTCCTGCATGCGGCCCATGGCATCCACCAGCTGCCCCACCTCGTCCTGGTTCATCGGGCCCACGTCGCGCGAAAGGTCGCCACTGGCGATGCGCTCGGCCAGTTCCTGCGCCTGACCGAGGGATTTGGTGATGGAGCGTACGCTGAAGAACGTGAGCGGAATCAGCACCGCCAGCGCCAGCACCAAGCCCACACCAATCAGCGCCGCCATGGTGGATGTGCGCGACTCCACGCCCGCGCGGGCTTCGTCCATCTGCGACCGCGCCGAAGCAGCAAGGCTGGAGAACAGCTTGTCGGTGGCCTCCATGTGGACCTTGAGGCGGTCGGCATAGGCGCCACCGCCTGCGCCATCGAGCTGCGCACCTTCGATCTTCTCGAAGATGGGCGAGATGCCGGTCTCGTACTGCTTGATCTCGTCGAGCGACTTGTCGATCGACGACACGAACTCCGCATCACCCGACTGCACCTGGCGCACATCGGCCAGGCTCTTGCGCAGCGCGGCCAGGGTCTTGGCCCACGACTCGCGCAGGTTGGACACTTCCACCGAGTTGTTGAAATTGATGATGATGTCTTTTTCAGTCCGGCGCAGATCGCCCAAAGTGGTGCGCAGGTCGGACATGTCTGTGAGGGTCTGCACACGCTGCTCAAACAGCATCTGCAGCGTGCCCCGGGTGCGGTCCAGCGCCACATAACCCATGGCACCGATCACCACCAGGAGAATCAAGGAAAAAACCGTTCCGAAATACAGACGGGTGCGAATGGAGAAACGGCCGAGAGCGTTCATGGCTCTTCCTTACATTTTTTAACTGACAACCCAGCGTAGCAAATTTAATGCCACGCCACCACCAAGCCTTCTGAACCGGGCGTGGGCGCGACTATAGAGGCTGGGCAGGCCGCCTGCGCACAGGGTAAGCACCGCCCCCGAAGGGCGTGTAGGGAATCCTCGGGGGCAGTAGATGTGCTTATGGAGTGGGCGCTACAGGCGTGAGCGGCACATAAAGTTGCCCCCCATTGCGCTGAAATTCCACCGCCTTACCTTGCAAGCCCTGCTCCAGCGCCTGGGCCTCGTCCACGCCTTTCTGCGCTGCAAACTCGCGCACCTCCTGCGTGATCTTCATGGAGCAGAACTTGGGCCCACACATCGAGCAGAAATGCGCCACCTTGGCCGAGTCCTTGGGCAGGGTTTCGTCGTGGTATTCCTTGGCCGTGTCGGGGTCCAGACCGAGGTTGAACTGGTCCTGCCAGCGGAAGTCGAAGCGCGCCTGGCTCAGCGCATCGTCGCGTGCACGGGCGCCC
>JBCNOJ010000137.1:0-10735 GCA_039593925.1 Acidovorax sp. | reverse complement strand
CGAGCGAAGAAGACGCCCTGGCCGCAGCGCGTGCGGAAATGCAGCGCGTGGACCGTGGAGCGGCAACGCTGCGCCTTACGCTCGCGCTGGGCCGACCCGCGTTGATGCCGCAGTCACCGGTATCAGTGGAGGGCTTCAAGCCCGAGATCGACGGCAGCGACTGGCTGGTAAAGACCGTGGAGCACGCCCTGGGGGATGGCGGCTTCACCACGTCGCTGGAGCTGGAACTGCAGGGCAGTGGAGACGCCACGGCCGGAGCGGACCAGGACTCGGGCGACGACACGAACTAGGTTTGCTCGCCAGCGGCCTGCACTGCGGGCAGCAGCTGTACCGTGGTTTCCACAAGGTGTTTTGCAGGCTCACCCAATTGGCCCCATCGCCTGACCAGCTCTGCGGTGCGCAGATCCAGTTCATCACGCTTCATCGATGCGGACGCGGTGCGCTCGCCAGTCAACACATAGCCGATATCTACGCCCACTTTCTCAAGCTTGTAGAGATAGTCCACGCTGGGCGAGGCAACGTCTTTTTCGTAGTTGATTTGTGTGAACTTGACCACGCCGCCGTGGGCAGCAAATAGCGATTGTGTAAGGCCCAGTCGCCCGCGCTCTTCCTTCAAGCGTGCGCCAAAGGTCATAATTAACTCACTCCAGGGTGTTGACAGGTCATTTTTTATTGACTAGGATTGAGTCACTTCTAATCAATCCGAGTCAATCATAGATGACCAAGCCAGCCACAGGCGAGGACGCCGCAAAGATTTGCCATGGAACGCCAATTAGTTTGCGTCTGCCCCAAAAACATGACGCCTTGACGCGGGAAATGGCGAAAGCCGAGGGTCGGCCTCTGACGAATTTCGTTCGCTGGGGGTTCATGCAGTGGCTTGAAAGCACCTACGGAGAAACTGCGGCGCGTCGCCGCGGTCGCTGATGCGGGAAAGCTGACTATGTTCCCGCAACCCAGCACCATGACAGCGCGCAGCAGGTGTGCCACCACCACCGCAGGGGCCTCGCGCGCCATGTCATTTTCGGCCAACCATCCACAACGCAAAGTTCGCCGCGAGTCGCGGCGGATCAACTGCCCGCACTGCAAGTGGCCTGCCACGGTGCGCACATCTGAAACGGTGTCTGAGCTGACGCGCCAGACCACCTACAGCTGCAGCAACTGGGAATGCGGGCACAACTTCAAGACCCTGGAAGAGATCGTGTGCTCGCTCACGCCATCCAGCACGCCCAACCCATCAATTCACCTGCCCCTGTCGTCGCACGTGCGGCGCGGCTTGCTGCAACGCCAGCTGGAGCAGGAACGCGTCGTCACCCACACACCCATGAACAGCGCCCCCAGCACGCTGGATCTGTTCGAGGACGGGTGATGAACGTCCTTAGCGGCTAGTCCGCCCCTTCCCCCTTTCCATGCCTGCCGATGCCCGTTTTTGGGCATCGCGGGGATTCGTTCGCCTTGATTTTCCTTACTCACCGAAAGGACCGAGCCATGACAGAGACAACCACCGCAACTGCACAACGCGAACTGGGCGATCCATTTGAAGCGCTATCCCACTTCTTCATGCTTGCCACGGAGCATGACCACAGCGGTGCCGGTGCAGCGGCCCGGCTGCTGCTGGGCCTCTACAACGGCAAGCGCTTTCCGTTCGACCTGCAGGATCTGCGCCGCTTTGATGACAAGAACCTGCGCCGCGCTTTTGCGCTGTTGAAGCTTGATTCACGACCAGAGCGCGAGGTGCATGAATGGCTCAATCGGCTGTATGGCCGCACGGACTTTGGTGCGCGCTTTGAGCACTTGGCCCACCGGTGGCGCCTGAAAGGCAAGTGCAAAAAAGAGTGGCTTGCTGACATTGAGCCACTGCGGTTTGGAGCCGACTCGCAATGAGCTGCTACCGCGTCACACACGTGGACATGCAACACCGCCGCCGCCGCGTGGCCGTGCGCAATGTCGCCAATCGGCTGGCCGCCATCGCCTGGGTGGAGCAGCTGTACGGCCTGGGCTGGTACGTCGCCGCAATTCGTACGGGGGCGCGCTGATGCACAACGATGATTTGCTGCCTGAAATCAGCCAGCGCCTGCAGGATGACTACCAGTTCAAGCCGACCCAGGACGGCAAGCACCTGCGCAAGGGCACTTGCCCAGGGTGTGGCAAGCGCTCGCTGTGGACCTACGCCGCCAGCCCCTGGGTGGTGCGGTGTGAGCGGTTGAACAACTGCGGGTATGAAGCCCACGCGAAAGAGCTTTACGCCGACCTGTTCGAGAGCTGGAGCGAACGCACCCGCGTGATCGAGGAAGCGAAGCCGCCAGAGCAGCGCAACCCGAACGCCGCAGCAGACGCCTACCTGACCCAGCATCGCGGGTTCGATCTGGCGCGGATCCGTGGCCTGTACGCACAGGAACACTACTTCGACCAACGGGCAGACCGGGGGCGCGGTGCTGGCACCGCCACGGTGCGCTTTGCAGTGGCAGATACGTGGTGGGAACGCCTGATCGACAAGCCCGCCCGGTTCGGCAAAAAGAAGGCCAACTTCAAGTTGGGCGGAACCTACGCCGGGCACTGGTGGGCAATGCCTGATCTGAGCTTTGCAGCGCCACGGCCCGACCAGCCAGACGCCCCAACGCCCCCCACAGAGCTGTGGCTGGTGGAGGGGATTTTTGACGCCATTGCGCTGGCCCACCATGGCCTGGCCGCCGTGGCCTTGATGAGCTGCAACAACTACCCGGCGGCAGCGCTGCAGGCCATCCGCGAGCAGATCCAGCGCGAGGGCAAGCAGGTGAAAGAGCCGGTGCTGGTGTTCGCCCTCGACGGCGACAGGGCCGGGCGCGAATACACGCTGCGGCACGTCAAAAAGGCCCGGGATGACGACTGGGTGGCGCGCGCCGCGCAGATCGTGCAGCCACGCGGCCAGAAGCTGGACTGGAACGACCTGCACCAGCGCGGCAAGCTGGAAGAAAAAGACCTGGAGGAATACCGCTACCAGGGCGCCCTGCTGCTGGCTGAATCCGCCACCGACAAGGCTCTGCTGATCTACAACAAGACCGGCCGGACCGAGTTCGAGCTGGAACACTCCAACCGCCTGTACTGGTTCAAGCTGGATCTGGCCGCCTACAGCAAGGCAAAGGACGAGCTGGAGAAGGGCGTGAACGAGGGTGGCGCCAAGTTCATGAGCGAAGCCGAGATCCGCGCCAAGGCGCTGGAAGCGGCGGGCGTGCTGCAGGCGATTGCCAACTGTGTTCCCAAGGCCCTGTACTACCAGCGAAACGAGATCACCCAGGAGGCCTGGTATTACTTTTCGATCAGCAACCCGCACGATGGCCCCGCCATCAAAGGCACGTTCACAGCGGGCCAGCTGACCACCGCCAGCGAGTTCAAAAAGCAGCTGCTGCACCTGGCCCCCGGTGCCATCTACAGCGGCAGCAGCCACCAGCTGGAGCGCATGCTGCTGCGACAGCTCGACAACATCAAGGTGGTGCAGACGGTCGATTACATCGGCTACAGCGCGGCGCACAAGACCTACCTGCTGGGCAACTACGCGGTGCACGGCGGCCAGGTGCTGGAGGCCAACGCAGAAGACTATTTCGAGATCGGCAAGCTGTCGATCAAGAGCCTGCAGAAGTCCATCACCCTGGCGATCAACACCGACCGCGAGACGCAGGACAAAAGCTGGCCGGTTCACCTGTGGAACGCCTTTGGTGCGCCGGGCTATGTGGCCCTGGCGTACTGGATCGGCAGCCTGTTTGCCGAGCAGATCCGCGCCGAGCAAATGAGCTTCCCCTTTCTGGAGATCGTGGGCGAGCCGGGCAGCGGCAAAACGACGCTGATTCAGTTCCTATGGAAGCTGTTTGGCCGGGACTATGAGGGCTTCGACCCCAGCAAGTCCACGGCAGCGGGCCGTATGCGCACGTTCACCCAGGTGTCGAACCTGCCCATCGTGCTGATCGAGTCCGACCGGGAGACAAAGACCGGCGGCAGTTCGCACGTGAAGAGCTTCGACTGGGACGAGCTGAAAGACGCCTACAACGGCCGCAACGTGCGCACCACGGGCGTGCGCACCGGGGGCAATGAGACATACGACCCACCGTTTCGGGCGTCCATCGTCATCAGCCAGAACAACCAGGTGCAGGCCAGCCAGGCCATCATGGAACGGATCTGCCACATGACCTTCACCACGAAGGGCCACACACCGCAGACGTTCGACAGCGCCAAGAAGCTGGAGGGCTACGAGATCCCCAATCTGTCGGGGTTTCTGCTGGCATGCCTGCGCCTTGAAGACAAGGTGCTGGAGACGCTGAACAAGGAAACCGACAAGGCCACGGCCTGGCTGCTGCAACAGGACGGCGTGCACAAGCCGCGTATTGCCAAGAACCACGCGCAGCTGCTGGTGATGGTGAATGCCATGCGCGAGCTGATGCGCATGGACGAGCCGCAATACCTGGCCGTGCGTGCCCAGATCGTCGCCATGGCGCGTGAACGGCAGGCCTCGATCAGCGCAGACCACCCGCTGGTGCAGGAGTTCTGGGAGTCGTTCGACTACCTCAACTGGCTGCCAGCAGCCGGTGCCATGGGCCCCAAGGAAGGCCCACACCTGAACCACAGCCGCGACCCGGCCCTGATCGCCGTGAACTTGAACGAGTTCGTGGAGCGGGCCGCGATGCACCGCCAACAGGTGCCCGTGCTGAGCGAGCTGAAAAAGGTTTTGCGCACCAGCAAGACCCGCCGCTTTGTGGACGTGAAGACCGTCAACAGCGCCATCCGCATCAAGAAAGACGACACCGAAGGCGGCCTGGACGTAGGCCGGACCGTGCACTGCTGGGTGTTCGAGGCGCCCCAGCGCAACCACCGCTAACCCACCGGAGGAAAAGCCATGCCAGTGACCCGCGTTGAACCCTCAACAAAGCTATTCGACCCCGCGCGCACCTTCCGCTATACGAACGCCGACAACACCGACATTTCCAAGCGCTTCAAGGCCATGCAGGCCAAGGCAAAGGCAGAAGCCAAGGCCCGCGAGCTGGCGGCCATGGACAGCCGCCAGCAATGCCTGGACATCGAGGCCCCCACGGTGCTGCAGCTGCCACAACGCGGCAGAAGGGGCGCGTTATGAACCTGCAGGCCCTTGCCCAACTGGTGCCGCCCCTGCATGGCTGCACGCTGTGCGCGCACAGCATGGAACGGGACGGCGTGCGCCACTGCTACGCCCCCGCCGTGCGCGAGGTGTTCGGCGTTCAGCCGGTGAACGTGATCCGCGCCAGCTCTGAGGCCTGCGGCCCCGGTGCGAGCCACATGCACATGCACACCTGGGGGGCACTCGCATGACCACCCCGACCGCTGCAGAGCTGCGCGCCGCATGGGAATCCATGCGCATCCGCTACGCCTTCCGCCATTGGCCCAGCGACTACGACGCCGTGATGGCCGACCCCGTGGCCTGCCGCCTTGTGCGCCTCGAAGCCACCGGCCGACGTAGGCGCCGCCCCGGCGCAGATCCGCCCCAGAACACCGGCCGCACCAGCTGCTGGCCACCAACCCGGGCCGCGCCCCCTGGCGTGGATTTCAAGAGCCGAGCCGCAGGAGAACACGGCGACGAATGACAGCCACATCAACCGCAAACCTTTAACCATCAAGCGCAAACAGCTATCAATTTTGATATGAACAACACACAAAACCCCCTGAACGCAGCACCCAAGCTGCTGAACGCTTTCCAATCCGTTCGCCCCCGAGGCGAGAACAAGCCCACGGCCGCGCCAGCCGCCAAGAACCCGGGCCGCGCACCCATGAAGCTGCCCGGCTCCATGCCGCGTGTGCTGGATCGCAACGGCAAGGTGAATGCCTCGCTGGCGCCGCGTTCCTATGGCTCGATCAGCATCGAAGACAGCGCGGCCGGTGCCGCCAGTGCGGCGAAGCGTGCCGCCATCGTGAAAGGCGGCCTGTGATGAACGCTCGAACTCACGCCCCCCTGGTCGAACAACTCCGAGAGCGGTTCGAGCTGGCCTACGCGACAGCCTGGGCCGCTGACAGTCAACGCACTGAGACTGTGGAATTTCTCGCCCATGAGGTGAAGACATGGCGGGATGGCGACACCTACCCCGCAGACCTTCCGCGCTTGCGCTTCGGCTGGGAGGCTTTCCAGTGGGCCGCACTTAAGGTGCGCCCTGTAATCAGCGACCAAGATGCAGAGCTGCTGGAGCAAGGTGCATCGATGTTGGAGGCCCTGGCAGGCGACGAGCGCAGCCGTGGGAACGACTCTGCATCGGCCGGTGCGGACTGCAGCGCTCATGCTGTCCGCAGGCTTGCGGTGGCCCTGCTGGGCCCACGAGTAGGGCTGGCCGGTGAACTACTGGAAATCGCTGCAGAACAACGCCATGACGAGCTGCGCGGATTCAGCTACGGCCCGGCAGAGATTGCCCGGGCATGCGAACTGGCGGCCTGGCAACTGAACAGCGTGGCAGCTGGCGCAGATGACAAAACGCAGATGGCTGGCGAGCTGCCCTTCCCCAATGATCCAGTTATGAAGGGGGGGTACGCTGTATGAAGCCGCAGGAAGTGACCCACTTTCACCTGTTCGGTGGCTCTGGCAGCGGCGCAGCTGGCTTCAAGGATGCGGATCCGACCATCGGCACCATCAAGGGCAAGATGGTGCTGCTGGGCGGCATCGACGTGGACGCCCGGGCCTGCAGGGACTTCTACACCCTCAACGGTGTGACGCAGGCCTGCGTGGATCTGTTCAGCCTGGAGCAGTACCTGGCATGGCATGGGCACATGCCGCCCGAGGGCTGGCGCGAGGCGACGGCCGACACGGTGCGCGCTGCGGCGCAGTGGCAGTTCCCGGACATCGTGTTTCTGTCGGCACCCTGCAAAGGCTTTTCGGGCCTGCTCCCTGCCCTGCATGCCTCGACCCTGAAATATCAGGCGCTCAACGAACTGACGCTGCGCGGTGTGTGGCTGATGCTGGAAGCCTTCGGCGACGACTTGCCCGGGCTGATCGTGTTCGAGAACGTGCCGCGCATTGCAACCCGTGGGCGCCATCTGCTCGATCAGATCGTGAGCATGCTGCAGCACTATGGATACGCCACGGCCGAGACCACGCACGACTGCGGCGAGCTGGGCGACGGGCTGGGGCAAAGCCGCCGCCGCTTCCTGCTGGTGGCCCGGCTGGTGCGCAAGGTGCCGCCCTTCTTGTACGAGCCGCCAAAGCGCGGGCTGCGCAGCGTGGGCGACGTGCTGCAGCATGTGCCGCTGCCGGGCGACGCGGTGGGCGGCCCCATGCACCGTATCCCGGCCCTGCAGTGGAAAACCTGGGTGCGGCTGGCCTTTGTGGAGGCGGGCAGCGACTGGCGCAGCCTCAACAAGCTGGCAGTGGAAAACGGGCACCTACGAGACTTCCTGATCGTTCCCGAGATGCACCACGGGGTTCTGGCCGTCAATCGCGGGGGTGCGCCCTCAGGATGAGTAGCCGGTGCCAGCCGCCCGAGCAATGGCAATTTCGCCATCGCGGATCCGCGCTTTGCACCGTCTGCGGCTTGGAAGGATGGCCAGGCGCTGGGCGTGCGCCAGTGGGGGCAGCACACGGGCGCCGTGCCGGGTCAAACGGGGCCGCTGCAGGGGGCCTACAGCGTGGCAGATCCACGCCATGGTGGCCCGGCCAAGCACTCCAACGAATTCCGCATCGTGTCCTGGGAGGGCGCTGCGCGCGCGGTGACCAGCGCGCACGGCACCGGCCAGGCCGTGGCAGATCCACGCGGTGGAGAGGATCCGGCGGGCCTGCATGGCAAATACCACGTGACGCCCTGGAGCGAGCACACCCGGGCCGTGATCGCAGGCAACGCGAACGGCGCGGCCGTGGTGGCAGATCCGCGCCCCAACATGCAGCGGGGCAAGGGCGATGCGTACCTGACCGGCGGGCACTACGGCGTTGTGAGCTACGACGACACGGCCGGGGCCGTGAGTGCATCGGCATGCCATGACAACGGGCCGTGGAGCGTTGCGGATCCGCGCGCCGCTTCCGGTTTTGCCCCCGGAAATGAGGCCCTGCCCGGCCCGAACGACAAGCTGGTGTGCCGCATCGAGGCGCGGGACGGCACTTGGCACCGGCCCTTCACCACCCTGGAACTGGCGTGCCTGCAGAGCTTCATCGACCCGGAAGAGTATTTCGCCCCCGCCGGTCCCGCCAGCCGGGGCGAACGCTTTGTGCTGGACGGTGAAAGCGATCAGCGCTGGCGCGAGGCGATCGGCAACGCGGTTCCGCGCAAGTCGGCAAAGGCGATCGGCACGGTGATGGGCCAGACCGTCCTGCTGGCGCGCAACGGGGAAACGTTCGTGCTGGGCAGCACGCCCATCTGGGTGCGGCCGATGGTGGCTGCGCTGGCGGTGGCGCGGGAAGGAGGGGCCACTTGAACTCCCCATTCACTTCCATGGCGGCAGTTCTGGATGGTCTTGGCAACAGTGCCCAGGCCCCGTTCCCGTGCGCCCCACGCCGCGCACAGCCCGGCGCCTCGCGTACCGAGCGCATCCGGGATCTGCTGCGTGAACGCAGCTCGATGTCCGCTTTGCGTATTGCGGTGGAACTCGATCTGGAGCGGCCCGCGCTGGTGGGTGCTTTGCTCAAGGCGGACATCCACGCGGGCCGTGTCTTTCACCGCAACGGTGAATACCACTGGGACTACACCTTTGATGAGCAGCTGGCGCGCGAGATATCGGCCGCCACCAGATTGCTTGAGAAAAACGGCTTCAGCATAACGAGGACAAGCACATGACGCTACAAACTCAAGAGCAAGCAAACGCCTACTGGGCTGACAAGGACTACAAAAAGTACGTGGTGGCCTTCAAGGCTGGCACGCTGCGCAAGCCCAAGCGCCTGGAGGTGAATGTGGGCGCGGCTTCGACCAATGGCGCGCGACGCGCTGGACTGGCTGCAGCCGACCTGATGGGGCACACCTGGTGCCGCAGTGCCATGTCCACGGTGCGGCTGGCGACAGCGCAGGATCTGGGATGTGTGGCAACGGCAGAGAAAGGCGGTGCGAAGTGAACGGCCTGCCTTACATCGAGATCTCTGCCGCCCTGATGGGCGTGATCGGCACCCTGCTGCTGGCCGGACGTTCGCGCCTGGCCGGGTGGGGGTTCGTGGCCTACCTCGCCAGCAACGCGGGGTGGCTGGTGTTCAGCTGGGATCAGTCGCTGTGGGCGCTTTTCGCGCAGCAGCTGGTCTTTACCGTGTGCAGCCTCTACGGCGTGTGGACCTGGCTGATTCGGCCCGCCCTGGGCGGGTCAGAAGGGGGTGCCCAATGATCCCCGCGCTGAGCATCCGCCAGCCTTGGGCTTGGCTGATCGTCAACGGCCACAAGGACATCGAGAACCGCGACTGGCCGACCGTGTTCCGGGGCCGCATGCTGATCCATGCGGGCCTCACCATGTCCCGCAGCTACTACGACGAAACGGTGGCCTACCTCTACGACGAGGGCATTCTGGCCCGCGATATCGAAATCCCCCCGTTTGAGGTGCTGGAGCGCGGCGGCCTTGTCGGCTGGGCGGATGTGGTCGATTGCGTGACGGAGCACAACTCGCGGTGGAAACAGGAGGGTGCCTACGGGTTCGTCCTGCGCAACGGCCGCACCTTGCCTTTCGTTCCGTTCAAGGGGCGCCTGGGCTTTTTCAACGTGCCAAAGGAGGCGATAGCCGAATGATGCAGCCGCGCTTCATCCGCGCCGGCCAGGCGCCGGCCTATCTGGGCATGGACCGCAACAGGTTCACGGACGAGGTGCGGCCTTCCCTGACAGTGATCCCGATTGGCAAGCGTGGCAAAGCCTTCGACCGGCTGGAGCTGGACGAGTGGGCGAACCGGTATAAAGAGTCTCGTGGGCGCCCTGGTCGCACCGAGAAAGGAGCGATTTCATGCGAACTAGGACCAAAGGAATCCAGCTGGCCAGCGATGGCAGCCGGAGCGTCGATAAGCAATACAAGGGCTCGCGGATCTTCGAGCGGCTCGGGAAGGTCTCCCAAGACGAGGCAGAAAGCTGGCTCAGGCAGCGCCAGGCCGAGCTTGACGCCGAGCGGGAGAACCAACTACGAAGCGGCGATCAACAGCTGTTTGCAGCTGCTGCGCAAAAGTACCTGATCGAGTGCGAGCGGAAGAAATTGCGCTCCCTTGAAACGGTGTCCTACCACGTGGCCCTGCTGCTGCCGTATGTCGGCAGCATGGCCCTGGCAGACATTTGCAATGACTCCCTGCAGCCCTTCATTGATGAACGACTGGACGAGGACGAGGTGAAGCCTTCCACGGTGAACCGGACGCTGGAGGTGGCGCGCACGATCATGAATCGAGCTGCCCGCCTGTGGCGAACCAACGGCAAGCCGTGGCTGGCAACCGCGCCACTGATCGAAATGCTGGACGAGAAGGCCACCAGGCGCCAGCCCTACCCCATCACCTGGCAGCAGCAGGCAAACCTTTTGCCGCGGCTGCCAGTTCACCTGCAGCGGATGGTTCTGTTTGCCCTGAGCACAGGGGCACGCGATGCCAACGTGTGCAGGCTGCGGTGGGAGTGGGAACGGCCGGTGCCCGAGCTGGGCCGCAGTGTGTTTGTGATTCCACCTGCAGAGTTCAAGACCAACCGCACGCACGTGCTGATCTTGAACGATGTGGCCTGGAGCATCGTGGAGGCCTGCAGGGGCCTGCACCCGGACTTTGTGTTCACCTACAGGCGGGAGAGGGTCAAAAACCACCACTTGGCCCCGGCGATGGACTACAAGC
>JBCNOJ010000136.1:0-10749 GCA_039593925.1 Acidovorax sp. | reverse complement strand
CGTCGGCTTCGTCAGCGTAGGCGCCAAAAGAAGCGAAAGCGGCAACAGCGGCGATGGAGAGAAAACGTGCGGTGGTGTTCATGATGAAGTCCTTCAGTTAAAAAAAGCGTCTCAAAAAAGCCGGGAGGAAGCACTGGGGAAACTGGCTGCAACCCGGGTTCGGTGAGTCGCCTTGCGGGTTCGGCTCATCGATGGGATGAACTGTACGCCGCAGGTGTTCAGAGAAAAACCACCGAGTCGCAAACTAACTGTTCCGGTATTGGAAACAATCGACCGACTTGCCGCGGTGGATTGGTTGCCTGAGAAAGCAACGCGCGAATTCAACGCAACGTCGGGCTATCGGAAGTGCCATCCATAACGGTTTAGCCACAACGCGGGTGAGCAGGCATGTCAGTACGCGCCAAGGCGACAGACGCTAGAACGTATGCTAGTGGGACCAATGTGGTGCTGGCCAGTGGGCCGCATTCCTATGCCAATGGCTTCAAAGGTATTGATCAATATTCATAGCGGTCAGCGCTTGATGGACGGGCGCTAGAGGCCAAAATCACATAAAAAAGTAGCGCTCCGCATGCCTCTCGCAGCTAGACAACTTTGGGGTGAGTGCTCAGGAACAGTCCAGTCGTTTCCGGTCTGAACCACGTACCTCGGTCCGCGAACATGCCAGAAGGGCTCCCCACGTGCTCTAACCCCTGGGTGGGCAAGGAAGCGGCATGTTGAAGCAAGCAGTGTTAAAGCTCTGGCCCGTATGCATCCGGGCTCGTCTGCCACCAGCAATTCCGGCATCTCCAATGCTGACACTCGTTTGCAAATGCTGGGAACCACCTGGGCAACCTTGTTACTAAACTACCGACCATTACCGCCCCCTTCCCTGGTGTGACTGTCTTCAATCGCCTGTCTCCTGCCGACGTCCAGACTCGCCCCCCGCTGGAAGCTTTCCAGAGCGCGGCGAAAGAGGGTGCCTGGGTGCATGTGAGCCGTGATGGCACGCAGTGGAAGGTCCTTGGATCTGGCACCACACCATCCCAACGCACCGTGGCTTGGATAGAGCCTGAGGCCGACTCCACCTCGGCGTTTGTGGGAGCCCTGGGCCAATCGTTCTCGCAGGGCATTCAGGCTTCGGTGGTGCGTGAATTGGGGCTGGGCCCTGCTCCGGGAAAACCTTTGTCATCGCGCACGGTCGTGCAGGCCATCGACATGGCACGGACCAGCCAGCAAAGCATGGAAGGGGTGGATTTTCTGACGCAGCTCACGCTAAGCGCAGTGAACAACGCCCCCGGTTTTCAGCAGGCCTGCCAGGGCTTGGGGCTGGCACCGCACCAACTGAGCGCAGCGCAGCGCGACGGGATTGACGCCGCAATGCAGCAGCGGTTTGCAGTTGCAGCCCAGCAAGGCCAGTCGCCCGTTTCGATGGCAACCGCCCAAAGTTGGCTGCGCGACGAAATTGCCGCTGCACGCACGCCCGGCTAGCTCGGCCGATCTTGTGAAAAATTGACGAAGTCCGCCGCCCGGTTGGTAAGCACCAACGGGGTCGTCTATGGCGAGGGGAATGCGCGCAAATCCTGCTGTACACGCTGGAACGACTCTGTAAAAATCCCCGCGGTGCGCTCACCATTGGTAACAACCGCAACCGACAACGACCTTGCCGTTCAAGACGCAGGCGTGCCGTTGAGCGAGCCCGATGCAGACATGCTGGACCAGGAGGCAGACGCGGCGACCGAGCCAGTTGTGCCCTCAGCCCGCCTGTCCGATGCTGAGCGCAGCGAGCGTGATGCCGTGTTTCGCACCTTGGTGCAGGCCCATGGCACACGGCTGCACCGGTTCATCATCAAAAACATCGGCAACTCCACCGATGCTGAAGACCTCACCCAGCAAGCTTTTGTCGAGGCAGTGCGCTCCTACGAGACCTTCAAAGGCCAGTCTGAGCTCTCCACGTGGCTGTATGGCATTGCCATGAATCTGGTGCGCAACCATCTCTCCCGCGCCCCTCACCGGCGGTATGAATTCACCGACGAATCCGAGCTGGCAGAGATGGCTGGCGAAACTCTGTCGCCAGCGCAGGCGGCAGAGCAGGCGCAGCACCTGCGCTACTTGCAGGAAGCGATGAGCGAATTGCCAGACAGCATGCGCGATATCCTGCTGATGGTGGCGGTCGATGAGTTGTCGTATGAAGACGCTGCTGCACTGCTCACGGTGCCGGTGGGCACCGTGCGCAGTCGGCTGTCACGCGCCCGCAGCGCATTGCGCGCGAAACTGCTGGCGCGCGGGATCGCATTCGATTTCTAGCGCTCCCGGACGGCCGGTTTGACCAGCGGCGCACGCGGCCCGCTTGCTAAGACCCGGTAACCTCAAGCGCCAGTCCTGCTCAACACTTCATTACTTGGCGCGTGTGCTCGCCCACTCACTCCCCGCCGGGCGCGACAACATGCCGCGCACCTCAGCGGTGGAAACAAGTGGCTACCTACTGCAGCGGCATCGGCGGCACGCGCGACGGATCATTGCCGGGCCCCACGGGTGTGGGCATGGAAGAGGGCGCGCCTGGTGTGGCTGCGGGATACGGAGCCGTGGGCAAGGCGGGCAATGGCGCAGGCACTCCAAGGGCGCCCGCAGGCCGCAGGGCGTCCACGGCCGTCGTCAGCGAAGTCGGCAGTGAGACAAGGCGCGGCTTGATCATGAACAGGCGCTCGCGGGACTGCTGGTTGTTGATGCGGTTCGAGAAGAACAGCCCCACCAGCGGTACCGAGCCCAGGCCGGGAACCTTGTTCAGCTCGTTGGTGCGCTGCGTGCTCTTGTAGCCGCCGATCACCAGAGTCTGGCCTTCGCCGACGATGGCCTGGGTGCTGACTACGCTGCGCCGAACGGTCGGAATGGTGTCTACCGTCGTTTCCTGGATCTGACCATCTTCAATGTCCACGTCGAGCTGAATCACCGGCCCCTCGTCCCGCTGTACGAAGTGGGGTGTCACTCGCAGGGTGGTGCCCGCGGTAATGGGGGTGATGGTGGCCACGCGCTCGCCAATGCTGCGGATGTAGAAGGTCTCGGACAAGTCCAGCAACGCACCAATGTTGTCGATGGTGAGAATGGACGGGCGCGACTGGATGGTGGCCTCGCCGGTGCCTTCCAGCGCACGAATGCGGTTGATCAGGAAGTTGCCGGAGCTGACGATGAGCGTGCTGGGGTCCACGCTGGCGCCGCGCTGCACGGCACCCAGGACAAGGTCGTTGCCGTCGTCCACACGCCGGGTGCTGCCAAAGCCACCCACCGTGCCGCCCCGCCGCCCCGACCAGGAAATGCCCAATTCGTCGAGCCGGGTGGAGTTGATGTCGATGATCATGGCTTCGATCTCGATCAGGGGCGTGGGCACGTCCAGCTGGTCGATCAGCGCCTTGTACAGCGGGATGCGCTCGGGCGTGTCCTGCACGATGATGGCGTTCAGGCGCGAGTCTGCCTGGATCGATGGCGCCAGGCGCCGTGGCGCTGTGGACGCAGAAGTGGCGGCCGCGCCCTGCACATTGCGCGCGTTGCCCCCCTGAGGCGGCACGCTGCTGGCGGTGCCGGTGCCCGAGGCGCTACCGTTCGGATTGGCGGGCGCGCTGTTGGCGGCGCCCTGGTTCCCTGCATCGAAGCTGATGCCGGCGGTGTTTCCGGCAGGGGCCATGCCAGCGCCCGCACCGGCGGCCTGGGCGGCCACGGACGACAGCAAGGCATTGTTGACGCCGGTGGAACCGCCGCCGCCCATCACCAGGTTGCGCAGCACCTGTGCCAGGCCGGGCGTGGTGATCTGCCGGTCGCGGTAAAGGATGGTGCGGTCATCCACCGAGGCGTGTTTGAGCCGGAACACAGCCACCTGCTGGCCGCCAGCCATCAACGGCAGCGACGCCATGGTCCGCTCGACGAGTGCCACGTAGGCAGGCGGGCCCGAGATGAGGGCGACCCCCTGGTCTGGCAACTCGCCCCATCCGAAGCGGGAGTCCAGAACCCCAAGGCTGGCGAGCGCCTGGCGCACCGCAGCAATGCTGCTGCCCCCTGATGTGATGCTGCGCGTGCTCATCTCCGTGGTGCGGCTGACGAACAACGTGCCGGCATGGGTGAACCAGGTGAGTCCGTACACACTTGCCATGCGGTCCATGAACTCCGTAGGGTTCTGGCTGTTGAAGCGGCCGTTGACCTTGCCTTCCACCAACGGTGACAGCTCCAGAGACAGGCTGAAGCTGCTTGCAAAGTCGCGCAGCACATTGGCGATTGGGGCGTTGTCCGCGTAGTAGCTGTAAGGCGCATCTGCCCAAGGCGGAGGGCCAGCGTGCGAAGTCGGACTGGCCAAGCCCAGCACGAGCGCGCAGGCCAGGGCCAGCGCCGCGGGGCGCCACCGCTGCGGCGTGGGAATCTGGCCAGCCACCGAAGTCCGCGCACTCCCAGGCGTTGCATGGCGCGGCAAAAGATCCGTGCGGGGACGGGACAAGGGAGAGAACAGCGTGTGCATGGCGCGGACGGTGTAGTGCGAGCAGCGGCGAAGTTGCAGGCAGGGATGAGGGTCGCGGGGGAGGGGGCTCATACAGAGGCAATCGCTTTGGACCAGAACGCCAGCGAATTCACAAAGCTGCCCACCGCATCGTCGATGTCCTGGTTGGACGCGGCAGCGCAGGTCTGCTGCAGCCACAGGGCGCGTTCACGGTCATCGACCACGCAGGCCGTGGTGTGCGCGCGCAGGGTGCCGCACGCCATGCGGGCTGCGCCCAGCAGCAGCTCGTCACGCGCCGGGCCGGGCTCTGGCAGGCTGCGCAGTCGCGAGCTGATGGCCACGCCCCCTTGGGGCAGTGCGCGCAGCCGCAGCCGGTAGGTGCCGTCCACCGTCATGTCGACCGGAGCAGCGCTCGACCCGCGGCCCGGTGTTGCCAGGCCATATTGGCTGGCGTAGGCCGCAAGCAGGCGGGCAGACTGGGGATCGGGAGGGGCGGAGGATTTCATGGTTTCAAAGGCTGCGGGCTTGAACAGGTCAGGCGGCGTCTAGAGGGCGATTGCGGTGGTTGGCAGGGTCAACGGAGGGCGTCGGGAGGGCCATTGCCGTCCAGCTGCTGCATCTGCTGCAGCAGGCGCAGCAGCTCGGCCACAGGCTCCACCAGTTCGGACGGTATGTACTGGCCGGGCTGACCGTGTTCGGTCAAGGCGCGGGCCAGCGGAATGTTTTGCATCACCGGAACACCCGCCTCGCGGGCGGCTTGCATCATGCGTTCGGCCAGCGCGCCTTCGCCCTTTGCCAGGATGACGGGCAGCGGTGTTTCCTCAGCGTCGTAGCGCAGTGCCACCGCAAGGTGGGTGGGGTTGGTCACCACCACCGTGGCCTTGCGGGCGCTGTTCACGGCCCCTTCCTGCAGCATCTCCTGGTGCAGGTGCTTGCGCTGGTGCTTGATGTGGGGGTCGCCCTCCATCTCCTTGTATTCCTGCTTCACCTCATCCTTGGACATCATCAGCCCCTTGCGGTACTGGAAGCGCTGCCAGGCCAGGTCAGCCAGGGCAATGGCACCGTAGGCCAGCCCGATGTGGATCAGCATGGTCTTCATGAGGGCGCCCACCACCTGCCCCAGGCCAGCCAATCCTGCCTGCGGAATGCTCGTCATGATGGGCAGAGCGTCACGGATCAGCAGCGTCAACAGCACGGACAGAAAACTGATCTTAAGCACCGACTTGAGGAACTCCATGAAGTTCTTCTTCGTGAAGATGTTCTTCAGGTTGGCCAAGGCGTTGAGCTTCTTGGCCGAGGGCTTGAGCTTCTCGAACGCAAACAGCACCCCCACCTGCAGCGCATCCGAGAAGATGCCCGCCACAAGCACAATCCCGACGAACGGCAGCACCAGCCACGCGGCTTCCTTGAGCAGGGCCTGGACGAGCGTATTGGCGGCGTCGTTGAAGCCCATTTGCAGCAGCGTTCCAGGCATCAGGATCATCTGCGCGAGGGTGTCCACCATGCGGCCGGAAGCCGTCAGCAAGTAGCCGAAGATCGCCAGTATCAGAACGGTCTGCGTGAAGTCCTTGCTGTAGGCCACGTCGCCCTTCTTGCGCGAATCGCGCAAGCGTTTCGAGGTGGGCTGTTCGGTCTTTTCACTCATTGTGGCTCCCGGTTCCTGTGCGGCTCAGCGTTGTTCCCACTGCTCGCGCAGCAGGGGCAGGATGCGGCCGATGGACTCCACCTCGTCCGCTCCGTACTCGAACAATGAGGCCGCATACAGCACCAGCACCAGCATGGCCAGGCCGCTCTTGATGGGCATGGCCATGAAAAACACCTGCAGCTGCGGGGCGAAACGGCTGACCAGCGCCAGGCCGATTTCCGCGAGAAACATCGCTACCAGCACCGGCGCCGCTAGCAACACGGCCATGCGGACCAAGCGATCCAGCTGGTCCAGCAGCACGGGCACGGCGTCCGCGCGCAGGTGGGGTGTCCATTGGGTCACGCTCCATAGGCCGAAGCTGTCATACAGCACACCGAGCAGTAGGGTGAAGCCGCCCGTGAGCAAGAAGAACACGATGAACGCCTGGTTGAACAGGATGCCCAGCGGCGACGAGTCGTTGCCCGTGAGCGGGTTCAGCGTGGATGCGATGCTGGCGCCGCGCTGGTTGTCCACCAGGAAGCCGACAGCCTCGAATATCCAGAATGGGATAGCCGCCAGATAGCCGATGACGAAGCCGATGAAGGCCTCCTTGACAATCAGCAAGACGAGCGCCGGGGCCTGCAGCTCCACCAGGCTGAGCTGCGACGAAACGACGGGCACCATCACCACGCCCAGCACGGCGGCCACTGAAAAACGCAGCAGGCCGGGTACCAGCTGGGTGTTGAAGATGGGCAGGACGATGAACATGGCCAGGATGCGCGGTTGCGTGAGGGCCAGCGCTCCAATGAACGCCTTGGCCTCGTCGTAAGTAACCGGCAGGTCCATGCGGTTCCGTTCCTGGGGTGTGGGCGGTAGGGTGTGCTGCGTCAGCGCCCGACCATCGAGATCGAGTCGAAGATCTGCACGGTGAAATTGAACATTTCACCGCCCACCCAGCGCGCCGTGAGCAGGATGGTGATGGACACCGCGATCAGCTTGATGCCGAACGACAGCGTCTGCTCCTGAATCTGGGTCAGTGCCTGGAACAGCGAGAACAGCGTGCCCACGATCGAGCCGACCACGATGGGTGGCAACGAAAGCCACAGCACCAGGTACAGCGCCTGGGTAAAGAACGAAACGACATCAACGGTCTGCATGGCTGGATTCCAAGTTAGGCGGAGTTGCTCGCACGAAAGGCGCGGCTAGGCGTAGGTGAGCACCAGGCCCTGGATGAGCCGGGACCAGCCGTCCACCATCACGAACAGAAAGAGCTTGAGGGGCAGCGAAATCGTGACCGGCGAGACCATCATCATCCCCATGGCCAGCAGGATGTTGGAGACGATAAGGTCGATCACCACGAACGGCAGATACAGCAAGAACCCGATCTGGAAGGCGGATGTGAGCTCCGACACGACGAAGGCCGGCATCAGCACGATGAAGTCCTTTTGCGTCACGCCCTCGGACAACTTGGGCCCCCACATGCGCTGCGCCGTGCGCACAAAGAAGTCGCGCTGCTCGGCCCGGCTGTTTTTGAGCATGAACTCGCGCAGCGGCTCGGCACCTTCGCGCACGGTGCCGATCAGGCTGGGCACGCTGCGCAGGGTATCGGGCTGCTCGGTCAACCGATCAAACATGTGCATGCCCACCGGCGCCATCACATAGGCCGAAAGAATCAGGGCCATGCCATAGAGGGCCAGGTTGGGCGGCATCTGCTGCACGCCCAAGGCATTGCGCAGCAGCGACATCACCACGGCGATCTTGAGGAATGACGTGGTCACCACCACCAGCGTGGGCACCAGCGCCATCAGTGCCAGCAGAACCGCCAGCGTGATCGGATCGAAATTGCTCATCATGGGCGAGGGGCCTCGCTCAGCGTGCGTTGGCAAACAGGTGGCGCACGGACACGCCGACCTGCCCGTCGATGTCCACCAGATCCCCTTCGCCCACCAGCGCGCCATTGGCCCGGATGCGCACGGCGCCCGCCAAGGGATGGCCCAGGTCCAGGGTCTGGCCGGGTTGCAGGCTGCGCAACTGCGCCAGCGTCAGCGACAGCTCGCCCAGGTCAAACGACAGGTGCACCGGCAGGCTCTCGGGCGTGGCGGCGGTTTCGGCGGGGGTGTCGCTGGGGTTGGCGGAAGAGGCGGGCATGGTGTCGGTCCAGGGGTGGAGAACGGTCAATTGGGGAGGCTGCGCAGCGCCGGATGCCGGTGCGGGCCAGTGCACGTGCACGCCACTGCGGCCATCGGCACTGAGCCACAGCGCGCGGTCGGGCACGGCCCAGCAGACATCCATCAGCACCACGTCGCCGCTGACCAGGCTGGTGGTCAGTTCGGCCGGCAACCGGGTGTATCCGATTTCGGCCCGCAGGCGAAGCGGCACGTCCTCGCCCAGCGGGCCCGGCGCAGGCGGGCGTTTGGCCACCAGGCCCGCCGCCAGCAGCAGGCCCAGGCTGTCCGCATGCAGGGAGCCTGTCAGCGCGTTGGCGCTGCCGTCCGCGGCGGTGAGCCACAGGGCCAGCGCATGGGGTGGCAGGGAGACAGGGTCGTCAACTTCGGGCGGGCTCCAGCCCAGCACCTGCGGCGTGCCGCGGCCCAGCGCCTGCAAGGCCTCCAGCGCGCCGGTCAGGCCTGCCTCCAGCACCGCAGCGGCCACCGTGGGGGGCAATTCGGGCAGCGTGGCGCCATCCAGAAGGGAGGAGAGGGCGGCCTCCAGCGCAGCGGCGGGCAGGCGCAGAGCGAACGCCGCACCGGCCCATTCAAGGCGCACGGTGTAAGCCGGTTCGGGCAGCAAATCCGTGGCTGCCAGTGGCGTAAGGCGTGCCTGCCAGGCGATGCCGCCCAGGCGCACCGGCAGCCCGGCGGCGCGCTGGGCCAGGGTGGTGCGGGCTTGCGCCTCATTGCGCGAGAGGCGCGGCGGGGACAGGGCAATGGCGGTGGACATGGTTCAGGAGGAAAGGTCGGGTGGCGGTGAGAGCGGTCTAACAGGCCGCCGTGTCCACGGTGGCATTCACAAGGGTGGGTTGCATCACGGAGCACGCACCTCCACCAGGCAAAGGTCTTCGGGGTCGTCGGTCTGCACCCGCACGCAGGCAGATCGCCCCAGGCGCTGCGCCAGCCCGTCGGCCAGCCATTGGGCGTTGCGGGCCAGCCGCTCGCGCGAGCTCTCCACCGCACAGGTGAATTGCGCCACCAGATCGCCGGCTTCTTCCAGCACTTCCACTTCCACGCCAGGCAGGCTGTCGTCGGCCAACTGGATGCGCACGGCGCGCCGGCCGGTGCTGCCGTCTCCCACCAACATGCGCTGCGCCATATGGGAGAGCGCATCGTCAATGCCGGCCGGCACATCGGCAGCGGCGTTCGCGGTCGCGGGTGCTGAGCCATGCGCAGCGGGTGACGGGGTGCCCGTTCCAAACAGGTCAAAAGGCCGCGCGGCGGCGGGTGGAGCGGCGGCGGGCGCGGGCGTTGCAGAGCGCTGCTGGTCAAGCAACGCACGCAGGTGCTGCGCGTCCTTGCCCAACGTGTCGGTATTGCGCGGCTGGCCTCCGGTCTGCCCGCCTTGCCCCGTGCGCTGGTCAAACGCGGTGGAGGGCGGCATGCCCAGGTCCAGATGAACGGGGCGGCCCGTGTTCATGCGTACCGTCCCTTTCTGAATGAAAATATCAATAAAAAACAGCTCCTGCGCTTGTCTGTAAAGCGCAGGCAGCTATCAAAATAATAGTTTCTGGTGGCGGGCAGACCCTTAGCGCGGCAAGCGGTGCGCAGTGTGGCGGGGCAGCTCATGCCACGGCCTCCGGATCGTGCGCGTCCCAGTCTTCGCGGTCGCGTGCCACGCTGGCCGCTTCCTCCATCTCCAGGTCTTCCTTGCGCTCCAGCTCACGCAGCTGGGCTTCGGCAAAGTTGCGCGACAGGTCCACGAACTTGGATTTCTGGCGCGACGCTTCTTCGTGGGCTGCGCGGGCTGTGTCCAGTTGCTGCGTGGCCCGGTTCTGGTGCTGCTGCGCGGCGGACACCGCATCGTGCTGCGCAGCCTCTCGCTGGCGCAGGCCGGCCACGGCCAGCTGAACGTCTTCGATCTCGCGCAGGCGCACGATGCGCGCGCACAGGTCGCGGTACAGCGCCATTTCGTGATCGAGGCCTTCGCGCAGCAGGCGCTTGAGCATCGCCTCGGCGGCTTCCCGCGCTTCGCGCGCCTCGCGCAGGGCTTCGCGCTGCACGCGCACGGCGGCCTCGGCCTGGCTTTCGCGGAAGGACTTGATCGCCAGCAGGTCGCGGAAGATGCTCACCGCCGGGCTCCTGCGCCCACCAGAGCGGCCAGCTTTTCCAGCGTTTCGGCCATGCTGGAGTGTTCGTCCGTGCGCTGCCTGAGGAAACTGCGGATGGCCTCGATCTTGTCGATGGCCTCGTCGGTGGTCGGGTCGCCGCCGCGCTTGTATTCGCCGATCTTCACGAGCAGTTCGACCTCCTCGTACTTCGCCATCAGTTCGCGCAGGCGCCCGGCGAGCTTTTTGTGCTCGGGCGTGACCACGGCGTTCATCACGCGCGAGGCCGAGGCCAGCACGTCGATGGCCGGGTAGTGGTTGGCCGCGCCCAGCTTGCGCGACAGCACGATGTGGCCGTCGAGGATGGAGCGGGTCTCGTCGGCGATGGGCTCGGTCATGTCGTCGCCTTCC
>JBCNOJ010000135.1:0-10751 GCA_039593925.1 Acidovorax sp. | reverse complement strand
AACTGCAAGATCATCCGCCGCAAGGGTGTGGTGCGCGTGATCTGCACGGATCTGCGTCACAAGCAGCGCCAAGGTTGATTGGAAAGTATTAGAGGACGCATATGGCACGTATCGCTGGCATTAACATTCCGCCGCACAAGCACGCGGAAATCGGTTTGACCTCCATTTTTGGTATTGGTCGCACCCGCGCTCGCAAGATCTGCGAAGCAACTGGTATCGCTTACTCCAAGAAGATCAAAGATCTGACGGACAGCGATCTGGAAAAAATTCGCGAGCAAATCGAGCAGTTCACCATCGAGGGTGACCTGCGCCGCGAAACGACGATGAACATCAAGCGTTTGATGGACATCGGTTGCTATCGTGGCTTCCGCCATCGCCGCGGTTTGCCAATGCGTGGTCAGCGCACCCGTACCAATGCCCGTACCCGCAAGGGCCCGCGCAAGGGCGCTGCTGCACTGAAGAAATAAAGAGATTGAAAGATCAACATGGCTAAATCTCCTGCCAACAACGCAGCACAGCGCGTCCGCAAGAAGGTTCGCAAGAACGTTTCCGACGGCATTGCCCACGTGCACGCTTCGTTCAACAACACCATCATCACGATCACCGATCGTCAGGGCAATGCTCTGTCGTGGGCTTCGTCTGGTGGCCAAGGTTTCAAGGGCTCGCGCAAGTCCACTCCTTTCGCTGCCCAGGTGGCGTCGGAAGTCGCTGGCCGCGCCGCTATCGACCAAGGCATCAAGAACCTGGATGTCGAAATCAAGGGCCCTGGACCTGGCCGCGAATCCTCCGTGCGTGCGTTGGGTGCGTTGGGTATCCGTATCACGTCCATCGCTGACGTGACGCCGGTCCCCCATAACGGTTGCCGCCCGCAAAAGCGTCGTCGTATCTAATTTTTCTAAGCCCACCGCCGCCTGAGAACGCGCAAGCGCCTCAGGCGGCTCCCGCAATGGTTTGCGGTAGATGACACAAAGGAAGCTCAAGTGGCACGTTACCTCGGCCCCAAGGCCAAACTCTCCCGCCGTGAAGGCACGGACCTGTTCCTGAAGAGCGCACGCCGTTCGATCGCAGACAAGTCCAAGTTCGACTCCAAGCCTGGTCAGCACGGCCGCACCTCCGGTGCCCGTACTTCTGACTACGGCCTGCAACTGCGCGAAAAGCAGAAGGTCAAGCGCATGTACGGCGTGCTGGAAAAGCAATTCCGCCGCTATTTCGAAGCCGCGGAAGGCAAGAAAGGCAACACCGGCGCCAACCTGCTGTTCCTGCTGGAATCGCGTCTGGACAACGTCGTGTATCGCATGGGTTTTGGGTCGACCCGCGCCGAAGCGCGTCAGCTGGTGTCGCACAAGGCGATCACCGTGAACGGCAAGTCGGTAAACATTGCCTCGTACCTCGTGAAGACGGGTGATGTGGTGGCAGTGCGCGAGAAGTCCAAGAAGCAAAACCGCGTGGTTGAAGCGCTGCAACTGGCCGCTCAAGTGGGCATGCCTGCCTGGGTGGAAGTGAATGCCGACAAGGCTGAAGGCGTCTTCAAGAAGGTGCCGGACCGCGATGAGTTCGGTGCCGATATCAACGAATCGCTGATCGTTGAGTTGTACTCGCGCTAATTGCACGGTACTGAGTATTTCGAGAAAACCGTCCCTAAACCGCGAGGCATCGCGGTTTAGGCGCTTCACCAGCCTTACCGGTGTAACGAGCTGGGGGTATTGAGAGGAAGTCTGAATGCAAACCAATTTGCTGAAACCCAAGGCGATCAATGTCGAGCAGCTTGGCCACAACCGTGCCAAGGTCGCGCTGGAGCCGTTCGAGCGTGGCTATGGCCACACGCTGGGCAATGCCATCCGGCGTGTTCTGCTCTCGTCCATGGTGGGTTACGCAGCGACTGAAGTCACCATTGCCGGTGTTCTTCACGAGTACTCGTCCATTGACGGCGTTCAGGAAGATGTGGTGAACATCCTGCTGAATCTCAAAGGTGTGGTCTTCAAGCTCCACAACCGTGATGAAGTCACGCTGAGCCTGCGCAAGGATGGCGAGGGTGTTGTCACTGCCCGTGACATCCAGACTCCCCATGATGTCGAGATCGTGAACCCTGACCACGTGATTGCAAACCTGTCTGCCGGCGGCAAGCTGGACATGCAGATCAAGGTGGAAAAGGGCCGCGGCTATGTGCCTGGCAACATGCGCCGTTATGCCGACGAGTCGACCAAGTCGATTGGCCGGATTGTTCTTGACGCATCGTTCTCCCCGGTCAAGCGCGTGAGCTACACCGTGGAAAGCGCCCGCGTAGAGCAGCGTACCGACCTTGACAAGTTGGTCGTCGAAATCGAGACCAATGGTGCGATCACCGCAGAAGATGCCGTGCGCGCATCCGCCAAGATTCTGGTGGAGCAACTGGCTGTGTTCGCACAGCTCGAAGGCGGCGAGCTGGCTGCGTTCGACGCACCTGCAGGCCCACGTGGCAATGCAACGTTCGATCCAATCCTGCTGCGTCCTGTGGATGAGCTGGAGTTGACTGTGCGTTCCGCCAACTGCCTGAAGGCCGAGAACATTTACTACATCGGTGATCTGATTCAGCGCACCGAAAACGAGCTGCTCAAGACCCCGAATCTGGGCCGCAAGTCGCTCAACGAAATCAAGGAAGTGCTGGCCTCGCGGGGTCTTACGCTGGGCATGAAGCTCGAGAACTGGCCACCAGCTGGCCTGGACAAGCGCTAAGCTGCCGCCTTATAATCGCAGGCTTTCCCCATTCTTGGGGAGCCCGGTTCCAAAGTCCCCCGCAAGGGGGACTTTTCGTTCTCCAAGGCATGACGCCGAAGAGAACAGTGCCTCGGGAAGTACCTGACACGGCTGCCCGATTTAATTACATAGATAGTAGAAGGAAAGCACCATGCGCCACGGACACGGCCTCCGCAAACTCAACCGCACCAGCTCGCACCGCCTCGCGATGCTGCAGAACATGATGAACTCGCTGATCGAGCACGAGGCCATCAAGACCACGGTCCCCAAGGCCAAGGAACTGCGCCGCGTGATTGAGCCCATGATCACCCTGGCCAAGGAAGACTCCGTAGCCAACCGTCGCTTGGCCTTCAACCGCCTGCGCGACCGTGACAGCGTCACCAAGCTCTTTAACGACCTGGGCCCCCGTTTCAAGGTGCGTCCTGGTGGCTACACCCGCATTTTGAAGATGGGCTTCCGCGTGGGCGACAACGCACCCATGGCCCTGGTTGAACTGGTCGACCGCGCTGCAGAAACCGAAAATAATTCGGCAGCTGCTGAATAATAAGGTATAATTTACTTCTTACCGCGCGATGGAGCAGTCTGGTAGCTCGTTGGGCTCATAACCCAAAGGTCGGAGGTTCAAATCCTTCTCGCGCAACCAAATAGTTGGCTAATCAGAGCCTCCCAAAAAAACGCCCACTTGAAGTGGGCGTTTTTGTTTGTGCCCCAGAATCAATTTTCAGGGCAATCTGATGTTTGATACCGTTTGCGCGGATAGGAGCGGTCAGCCCGCAAAAAGATCTGCTTTGGCTGCCTTGGTAATGGCGGCCACGCAAGGATGGGTGATACGCCGCTCTACGGAGATAGCGAAAAACTCCTCTACCAACTCCGTCGATCGCCCTATCACTTCCACGCCAAACTGCGCTGTGGTCTCGTCGTCCAGCACGGACGGAGAGGTGAAAACGCCTCGGCCTTCGCGTCCGAATGCGTTCATCAGCGCGCTGTCATCGAACTCCCCTACCAGGCGGGGTTGCAATTGATGTTTGTTGAGCCAGTGGTCCAGTTGCTGGCGTACCGATGACATCGGCCCCTGAATGAGCATGGGTGCCCCCTGCAAGCAACCTGGGAACGGGCCCTTGAGCTGATGCCTGAGCGCAGGCGCGCACAGGAAGCTCATTCCGCTGGTTCCCAAAGGATGGTTGAACGCCTTCACGCCGATCTTTTTTGATACAGGCTCGTCTGCCAAAACCAAGTCGAGCTTGTGCAGGCTCAGCTGTGCAATCAACTCCGGAAACTTCCCTTCATGGCAGGTCATGTGCACTTGCTGCGGCATCCCAAGGGCTGGTTCCAACAAGTGATAAGCCACCGACTTTGCAATGGAGTCCGCCACACCCACCCGAAACTCCACGGGCCTCTCTTGACCACGTGACAACCTCACGGCATTTTCCAGGTCACTCCCCAGCGCGAAGATTTGTTCCGCATACCCCAAGGCCACGCGGCCTTCATTGGTCAGCTCCAGGCCGCGTCCGCGTTTTCTGAATAGGTCATGGCCCAGCCACGACTCGAGTTGCTTGATCTGCCCGGACAGAGTCTGCGGAGTCGTGTGCAGTTGCTCGCTGGCCCTGACCACCCCGCCAGCCTTGGCGACGGTCCAGAAATAACGCAAGTGCTTGAAATTCATGATGGCAATGTATCGAAAAAACCGATGAATAAACTTTGATAAATCGAATATACGCGAAGTGTTGAAGTCTCTATATTGAAGGCTTGGCCCCAGTCTGCGCGGTGTTTGTAGCTGGATCTTTTTTCAGTCTTCCTAGAGGAGTAGCACGATGCGAATCACGACAAGAGGGCAATTGGCGGTGTCTGCGATGACCGACCTCGCACTGCGCCAGAAAATGCGGCCTGTGGCACTCTCGACCATCAGCGCCCGCCAGGGGACATCGCTGTCTTACTTGGAGCAGCTTTTCAGCGCATTGCGCCGCGCTGGCCTGGTAGAGAGTACCCGCGGGCCGGGCGGCGGCTATACGCTGGCGCGCAAGGCTGCGGATGTCTCTGTGGCGGAAATCATCCTGGCCGTCGAGAACCTGAAGGCAGACGACCTCCAGAGCATGGGCTCCACGCAGGCTGCGCAGGTCAAGTCCATGACCGGCGAACTGTGGTCCACCTTCAACTCGCGGGTGATGGACTACCTGCAGTCCGTCAGCCTTCAGGACCTCGTGGTACAGCAGCTCGCGAAGGGCGTTGTGGCCGATGAAGCGCCGGCCCTGGCGGTAAAGCCAAAGCTCGCTCCCAAGCCGCGGCCATTGATGGCTCGGGTAGGGGTGCCAAACTCGGTGTTCGCGCTGGGCTCCATCCCGCTGCTGCAGCGACGGTAAAGAGTCAACTCAGAAAGCCGTGGCCAGCTCAGGCACGCGGCGGCAGCCTGGTGCAGCGGGCTGTGACTATGGACGTTGCCTAGGCCGCGTACACCGCGTTCAACGAGCGGAAGCCTTTGATCTCGATCGGGTTGCCGCTGGGATCGTGGAAGAACATCGTCCACTGCTCGCCGGGTTGCCCTTCGAAGCGCACTTGCGGCTCCAGCACAAAAGCGGTGCCTGCCGCTTTGAGGCGCGACGCCAGCGCATGCCATTCGGGCAGCTCCATGATGGCGCCGAAGTGCGGCATGGGCACGAGATGATCGCCCACATGGCCGGTGCGTGCGCTGTTGAACGGTGTGCCCAAATGCAGCGAAATCTGGTGGCCAAAGAAGTCGAAGTCCACCCAGGTGTCGGTACTGCGGCCCTCCTGACACCCGAGCACTCCGCCGTAAAAGAGGCGGGCTGCATCGAGGTCGGTAACATGAAAGGCGAGATGAAAGAGGCTGCGCATCGCGCCAAGGATAGCAGTCAGCCTGCCGTTGCTTGCAATGCCGAAAGGACGGCCCGCTTGGGGGACTGCCAGTGGGGGCACGTGCAGCATGGTGATCTACCGCGACCCATGCCAGGCCCTGCAAGCGATGTGGCCCCCAGCGCCGCACCTCACCAGCGCTTCAGCGCTTGGGCGGGCGCGCCAGCATCACGGCCGTGTTGGTTTTCCGGTCCGCATTCACGCGCTGCACGTGCGGGCGTTCGCCCATGCGGGTGAGGTACTCGCGCACAGGCAGCTCGGCCAGGTAGTCGCGGCCATAGATGATCTTGGTGGCCGAGGCCACCAGTGGCAGGTGCACGATGGCGGCGCAATCGGCCAGCGTGAAGCTGTCGCCCGCCACGTAGGGGTTGAACTTGGCCAGCTGGCCGAAGGCCGCGATGTTCTTTTCGAGCTGCGCACCTACCTTTTCACGCGCAGCGTCGCTCACCGAGCCACCAAAAAAGGCCTGTGGATAGAGATTGCGCGCCACCAGCTCCAGATGAAGCTCCAGAAAGGTGACTAGCTCGCGCACCTTGGCGGCTTGGTACGGGTCGGCAGGAATCAATGCGGGCTGTGGGTAGGCGGCCTCGATGTAATCGGCCATTACGGCCGACTCGCACAGCGGACCCTGCGGCGTGAGCAGGTAAGGCACCTTGCCCAGCGGGCTGGCGCTGCGGTCGGTTTCCCCCACCCAGGCCAGTTCCTCGGTAAATGGCAGGCCTTTTTCAAGCAGGGCCAGCTTGACCTTGTTGTAGTAGTTGCTGGCCGAAAAGCCGCAGAGTGTCAGCATGGTGTTGTCTCCGGTAATTGGGTGGAATGCAGCAAACATCCTAGGCGCGGACCAAGCTGGGGCCCGTCGCGCAGATGACCCCGGTCAAGGCGTGGCGGATGCGGCCACCTACAATCACGCGTTCATGCCGCACTCCCTGCAAACCCTTCGCCGCATTCGCTGGCTTGCCCGCTTGGTGCTGGCGTGGTTTGTGGCGTCCATGGGCGTGGCCGTGGCGTCGCCGTTGGTCAACCCACAGGGAATGGAGTTGATCTGCTCCGGCTCGGGCGCCATCAAACTGCTGGTCAAAACCGACGACGGGGCCAAGGAAATGTCCAGCCACACGCTGGATTGCCCCCTGTGCGCGCACGTGGGCGCCCCACCCCCCGCCTTGCAGGCCCCGTTGTCTGTGGTTCTTCCACTGGCGCATGCGCTGCGCGCCATCCCAGCTGCGCACATTGCCGCGCGCACCGCTGCGCCGCTGCCGGCGCGCGGACCTCCGGTGACCTCCTGATTCACTAGCATTTTGATAGCTGGCAGCGCTTGATGAATAAGCGCTGGCGGCCAATTTGGCTTGAAATTCAGGCGTTTCCATGCACAGCAGTTGCATGGCGCCGAGCAGAGGCGTACAGCGCGTTGCCTCTGAAAGGAAAACACCATGCTTCCCAAATTGATGAAAAAGATAGCTACTAGCGCAGTGTTTGTCAGCGCTGGAGGCTTTTGGGGTCTCGCATCCGCCCATGTGGTGCTCGAATACCAGGTCGCCCCGGCAGCCGCCAGCTACAAGGCCACGTTCAAGGTGGGCCACGGATGCGGCGCGTCGCCCACACGGCAGATTGCCGTGGACATCCCCGCAGGCATGCGCGGCGCGCGCCCCATGCCCAAACCGGGCTGGGCTCTGGAGGTGCAGCGCGAAAAACTTGCGCAGCCCTACATCAGCCATGGCCGCAGCATCACCGAAGACGTCGTCCGCGTGACCTGGACGGCCAAGACCGCCGACGACATGCTCCAGAGCGCCCACTACGACGAATTCGTACTGGTCGCTACCACGCCCGAGCAGGCCGGTGCCATCTATTGGCCCGTGCGCCAGGTCTGCGCCGAAGGGAGCAACGACTGGGTGGACGTGCCAAAGGCCGGGCAGACGCTGTCCGACCTGAAGTCCCCAGCCGCAGCGCTGGAAATCCTGCCAGGCGCAGGAGCGGGTGCCCACAATCACTGACCAAGTGCCCCCCTTCCTCCTTCGAGTGGGCTTCAACTTTTGCCAACGTTTTCTTTCCCTTTCCGAGGAATATCTCCATGAAAAAACTGCTTCACACCACAGCCTTGGCTACCACGCTGGCGGCCGCATTGACCAGCACTTCGGTCTGGGCGCAACCCGCCGCCGTCAAAGTGGAGGGCGCCTGGGCCCGCGCCAGCGTCCAGGGCCAAAAAGGCACGGGCGCGTTCATGCGACTAACGGCTCAGGACGGCGCCCGCCTGGTGCGCGCCGAATCGCCCGCTGCGGGCGTGACCGAAGTGCACGAGATGAAGATGGAAGGCGACGTGATGAAGATGCGCGCCATCCCGGCCCTCGAACTGCCCGCAGGCAAGACGGTGGAACTCAAGCCCGGCGGCTACCACGTCATGCTGCTCGACCTGAAAGCGCCACTGGCCAAAGACACCGCTGTGCCACTGACGCTGGTGTTCCAGGACGCCAAGGGGGCTGAGAGCAAGCTTGACATCAGCGTGCCTGTGACCACCACGCCACCGGGCGGCGCTGCCCCCACAGGCCACGGGCACGCCCACAAGCACTGAGAGGGAAGGGGGCGGGAATCTGCCCCTTCCGGCCGCAACGCATTGGAGTAAGCTGTGCTCTCTTCACAGACCCCACCTCTTGCGGAGCGGCCATGAGCGACACATCCAACTTCGGTTTCGGCAAATTCGTCCCAGGTTTTGACTTTCTGCAAAGCCTGGCCAAAGGGGCGTCCAGCAGCATTCCGCAGTTGCCCAACCTCTCCAACTGGGTGGCGCCCACCATCAGCGTGGAAGAGCTGGAAAAACGCATCGAAGAACTCAAGGCCGTGCAGTTCTGGCTGGAGCAGAACTCGCGCGCGCTGGCCGCCACCATCCAGGCGCTGGAGGTGCAGAAGATGACCCTGGCCACGCTCAAGGGCATGAACTTCAGCATGGGCGATGTGGCCAATGCCTTCAAGCTCAAGACCGCTGACACCGTGATGAGCGGCGTGCAGAAGGCCGCGGACACCGTCACTGGCGCCGCGGAGGCCGTGACCAGCGCTGCTGCCCGTGTGACGGGTCGTACAGCTGCTGATGAAGAAGCTTTGGACGAGTCCGACGCCGAGACCGAACCCACCGCAAAAACCAAGCCCAAATTCAAAACCAAAGGCAAGACCGCCGCTGCGGCTGAGCCTGCCGTGGTCGACCCGATGCAGTGGTGGGGTGCGCTCACCAGCCAGTTCCAGCAGATCGCGGCCAATGCCATGAAAGATGCGGCCAAGCAGACTGCGATTGACACCACCAAGCACATGGCCACGGGCTTGGCCAAGGAAGCCCTCAAGACGGCCACCGGCATGGCCAGCCAGTTTGCCGCCAAGGGCATGCAGACCATGCAGGGCAGCGGAAAGCGGGCTGCAGCATCCAGCGCAGCCAGAAAAGCCGGTGCAGCCAAGAAACCCGCCGCCCGCAAGACCACGACGAAGCTTGCAGCGAAACCCGCCGCCAAGAAGGCCAGCAACCCCCGCACCACGGCGGCTCGCAAGCGAACGGGCTGACTGACGCAGCGCTCGCTGGGGTTTGCCGCAGAGCGCCACACCCCGGCACGGAGACCACCACCATGAAACTCTTTCCCACCGGTCACGCCACCCACCCGCAGTGGCGCATGGCGGCCGCCCTGGTGCTGGCGCAGTTGCGCGCGCAGATGGCGTTGCCCGACCACGCGGCAGCGCCCACGCTGGGCCTCCTTTACATCACCGACCACTACGCCAACGACGCCCAGGCGCTGTTTGACTACCTGAGCGCCGAGTTGCCCGAGGTGACCGACTGGAGCGGCACCGTGGGCGTGGGCGTGTCGGCCAACAACGCCGAGTATTTTGATGAGCCCGCGCTGTCGGTGATGCTGCTGGATGTGCCGGGCGACCAGTACCGCGTGTTCTCTGGCGTCGCCCCGTTGCCGACACATGCACACCGCCCAGGCAGCGGTTTTGTGGCCCACACCGCATTGGTTCATGCCGATGGCCACACGCCCGAATTGGCCGAGTTGCTGGCCGAAATGGCGGCGCGCACCGAATCCGGTTATCTGTTTGGTGGCCTCAGCGCCAGCCGCACGGCCAGTGTGCAGTTTGCCGTGGGCGGTGATGGCAACATGGCCGGGCAGGGCGGCGCCAGCGGGGTGTTTGACGGCGGCCTCTCCGGCGTCGCATTCGGGGCCGATGTGGCACTCATGTCACGCGTCACGCAGGGCTGTCAGCCGGTGGGTGCGCTGCACACCATCACCCAGGCACAGGACAACGTGGTGCTTCAGCTGGACGGCGATGCCGCGCTGGATGTGTTGCTCGACACGCTGGAGGTCTCACTCGATGGCGATCCTCAGCCCGCACTGCGCAAAGTGCGGTCCACGCTGGCCGGGCTGGTGAGTGCGGGTGATCAGCCGCAAGGCCTGCGCCGCACCGGCCACTTCGGTACCGACACGCGGGTGCGCCATATTGTTGGCCTGGATGGAAGCCGTCGTGGAGTGGCTCTGGCTGAGCAGGTGGAGGAAGGCATGCACCTGGCGTTCTGCCAACGCAATGTGGCAGCTGCGCGTGCCGACCTGATGCGCATCTGCGCTGAGATTCGCGAGGAGCTCTCGCCCGAGGAGTTGGAGCCCATGCCCTCGCTTTCCGGGTGGAGCGATGGAGCGCAGGCGGGCAGCGCCAAGCCAGACGCCACGCAGGCCGTCAGCAGCCCTGCGCCGAGGGGCGCACGGCGCATCTGCGGGGCGATTTATGTGAGCTGTTCCGGCCGCGGTGGCCCGCACTTTGGTGGGCCTAGCGCAGAGCTCCAGATCGTGCGCCACGCGCTGGGAGATGTGCCGCTGGCCGGGTTTTTTGCGGGGGGTGAAATCGCCCACCAGCATCTCTACGGCTATACCGGCGTGCTCACTGTGTTTGTAGGCAGCGAATCAGATCAGGGTTGACAGGCGCCGCTTTCAGCAGCGCCTGTCCCTTTGCCTGTTTGAACAAGTCAGCAGTTTAAAAGAGGGGAAGGCTCAGGAAGCCAGGGCTTCCTCAGACTGGACCTCCGCATCGGGCGGCACGCGGGTGGCCAGGATCTTGTCAATGGTCTTGCCATCCATGTCCACCACCTCCAGCTTCCAGTCCTCCCACTGCACCGTGTCCGTCACCTT
>JBCNOJ010000134.1:0-10806 GCA_039593925.1 Acidovorax sp. | reverse complement strand
CGCCCTGCCAGTTGCTGGGCGTGCAGCTCGAAGACCTGGCGGGCCAGCGCGAGCAGCTCAACGTGCCCGGCACCACCGAGGACCGCTACCCCAACTGGCGCCAGCGCATGGCCGTGCCACTGGAGGATCTGGCAGCCGACCCCTGGTTCCAGGCCATCATCCAGGCCGTGGGGCCGGCGCGCCAGTCCGCCCGCACGGCACCCGTGGCCGCCCTGCCCCCGCTGGGCTCGGCCGACGTACCCGTGGCCACCTACCGGGTGCAGCTGCATGCCGGCTTCACCTTCGGGCAGGCCAGCGAGGCCGTTCCCTACCTGCATGCCCTTGGGGTGAGCCACCTGTACACCTCGCCCTACCTGCAGGCCGCGGCTGGCAGCACGCATGGCTACGATGTGGTGGACCCCACCCGCCTGAACGCCGAGATCGGCACCGAGGCCGAGCACGCTGCCCTGTGCCAGGCCCTGGCCGAGCGCGGCATGGGCCACGTGCTGGACATCGTGCCCAACCACATGGGGGTGGAGGACCCGGGCAACCGCTGGTGGCAGGACATGCTGGAGCATGGCGAGGCCTCGCCCCATGCCGCCACCTTCGACATCGAATGGCAGGGCGCCAACCCGCAGACCGGCCGGCGCGTGCTGCTGCCGGTGCTGGGCGACCACTACGGCAAGCTGCTGGAGGCCGGGGAACTGCAGCTGCGCTTTGACGCCGCCCAGGGCCGCCTGCAGGTGGGCTACTGGGAACACGCCTTTCCGCTGGACCCGCGCAGCTACGCCCAGGTGCTGGGTGCGGTGGCCCCGCCCGCTGCGGAGCCGGCCCACGAGCGGGCCGAGGTGGCCTCGCTGGTGGATGCATTCGGCCAGTTGCCAGCCCAGGGCAGCACCGACCCGCAGCAGCGCGCCGCCCGCCTGCGCGATGCGCCGCTCTACCAGCGCCGTCTGGCCGACCTGGCCGCCAGCCACCCCTGGGTCGCGGGCTGGATCCAGGCCTGCCTGGCGCGCCTGAACGGCCAGGCCGGTGAGGATGCCGCGGGTGCGGACGCACTCGACGCTGTGCTGCAGGCCCAGGCCTACCGGCTGGCCGACTGGCGCGTGGCCGGCGACGACATCAACTACCGGCGCTTCTTCGACGTGAATGCCCTCGCGGCCATCCGCATGGAAGATCCCGAGGTCTTCGAGGCCGTGCACACCCTGCCGCTACGCTGGCTGGCCGAGGGCAAGGTCACGGGCCTGCGCATCGACCACCCGGACGGGCTGGCCGACCCGGCCCGCTATTTCGAGCGCCTGCAGCAGCGCCATGCCGCCCAGCGCCAGGCGCGTGGCCTGCCGCCGCAGGCGCTGTACTTGGTGGTCGAGAAGATCATGGCCGACCACGAGCCGCTCCCCGCCGACTGGCTGGTGCACGGCGGCACGGGCTACCGCTTCAGCACCCTGGTCAACGGCGTGTTCATCGCGGCCGATGCCCAGGAGCGCTTCGATGCCCTGTACGGTGACTTCACCGGCGATACCCAGCCGTTCGAGGAGGCCGCCTACGAATGCAAGCGCCTGATCATCGAGACGGCGCTGTTTTGCGACCTGGCTTGGCTGGTCGACACTTTGAGCCGCATCACGCGCGCAGACCGCACGGTTTGCGACTTCACGCGCAACCAGCTGAGCGTGGCCCTGGTGGAGGTGGCGGTGCAGTTTCCCGTCTACCGCACCTACGTGTTGCCCGGCGGCGCACCACCCAGCGAGGCGGACCGCCAGCACATCGCGTGGGCCGTGAGTGCGGCACGCCGGCGTCTGGGCTCGGCCGAGGGCGGCGTGCTGGCCTACCTGCAATCCGTACTGCTGGGGGAGGCCGGCCCGGAGTCCGGCTTGCGCGAGCGCTTCGTGCGCCGCTGGCAGCAGTTCACGGCGCCGGTGATGGCCAAGTCGGTCGAAGACACTTTGTTCTACCGCTATGTGCGGCTGGTCTCGCTCAACGATGTGGGGGCCGAGCCGCGGCGTTTTGGCGTGTCGGTGGCGGCTTTCCACCAGGCCAACCTACAGCGGGCGCGCCACAGCCCCCATGGCCTGCTGGCCACATCGACCCACGATAGCAAGCGCTCCGAGGACGTGCGCGCTCGGCTCAACGTGCTGTCCGAGATGCCCGAAGCGTGGCACGCCGCGGTTCAGGCGCTTCAAACCGCAGGCCAGCGCTTCGAGGTGGAAGTCGACGGGCGGCCCGCCCCCCTGCCCCGTGATCTGTGGGGCATGTTCCAGGCCATGGTGGGCATCTGGCCGGCCCATACCACCACCGCTGAGGAGCGCCAGGCATTGGCGCAACGCCTTCAGCGCTACATGGAAAAGGCCCTGCGCGAGGCCAAGCTGGCCAGCAACTGGCTGTTTCCAAACGAGGCCTACGAGAGCGCTGTGCGCAGCTATGTGGAAAAGGCGCTCGCCACCGAAGGCTTCGTTGCCGTGCTCGAAGCCTTCGTGCAGCGCATCGCCCCCTTCGGCTTTCGCAACAGCCTGGCCCAACTGGCGCTCAAGCTCACCGCGCCCGGGGTGCCAGACATCTACCAGGGTTGCGAATCCTGGAATTTCTCGCTCGTTGACCCTGACAACCGCCGTCCGGTGGATCTGGCTGCGATGGCAGCGGCCCTGCAGCCGCTCCAGGCGCTGTACGAGGGCGGGAGCCGATTCCCTGACCCGGCGCAGTGGCGCACAGTGCTGGGGGATGGCCCGGCCATGCGAGATGCCGCCAAGCAATTGACCACCTGGCGCCTGCTGCAACTTCGCCGGCAACGGCCGGCGCTGTTCCGCGACGGGGTGTACCTGCCCTTGGCAGTGCATGGACCGGCCGAAACTCATGCACTGGCGTTCGCCCGCATCGGGGAGAGCGAAGCTGTCGTGGTGGTCTGCGCGCGCCTGTTTGCGGGGCTGTCCGCCAGTGGCTGGAACGGCACGCGCATGGCGCTGGCGACAGCACACCCCGCCCTGGCACGGGCCGCCCGCTGGCAACAATGGATGACCGGTGCTTGGCTGGATCAGGCCGACGAACAACTCCTGGACGCGATACTGGGCGACCTGGGCCCCACCGGCGCACGGCTGCCCTTTGCCATACTGGTGGCGCACTACGATCCTTCATGAAAATCCTTTTTGCCACCCCCGAGTGCGCCCCGCTGGTCAAGACCGGCGGCCTGGGCGATGTCAGTGCTGCTCTGCCCAGGGCCCTTCGCGCACTGGGCCATGATGCGATCATCCTCATGCCAGCCTACGGCGGCATGCCCATTGATGGCACCCTGCAGTCCATCGTGCCCCTGCCGGCTTTCGGTCCGTGGCCAGCGGCCCAGCTGTTGCAAGTGACTGCGGCCGATGGCATGCCGTTTTTGCTGCTGTCATGCCCCACCGTCTATGCCAACGCAAGTACGCCATATGGCGACCCGGCACACACTCCCCTGCGCGAGCAAGCCCAACGTTTCGGACTGCTGAGCCGTGTGGCTGCGCTGCTGGGTACGGAGCAAAGCCCTATTAACTGGCGGGCTGACATCGTCCACGCCAACGATTGGCCGTGTGGCCTGGCTCCGCTTTACCTCCAGCAGGCGCGCATGGCCGGGCAACAAGACGTTGCGCGCAGCCTTATCACCATCCATAACCTGGCATTCCAGGGTGTCATGCCCATGGAGGCCTGCGACTTGCTGGACATTTCGCCCGCCTACAGAACCATGGAGGGCGTCGAGTTCTGGGGGCAGTTGTCCATGCTGAAAGCCGGTCTCCAGTTCGCCGATGCCATCACCACCGTTAGCCCGACCTACGCGCGTGAAATTCAGCAGCCTGCTCTCGGTTTCGGACTTGACGGTGTGCTGCGCACGCGCGCGGAGCGCCTGCACGGCGTGCTCAACGGCATAGACACGACAGCGTGGAACCCGGCCACAGACCCGCTGATCGCCGCCAACTATGACGCGGAACACCTGGAGGCCAAAGTTCTCAACAGGAATGCGTTACGCAAGCGATGTGGGCTCGCAGCAAGTCCCGGGCCTTTACTCGGTCTGGTGGGAAGGCTTACTTCCCAGAAGGGGGTAGACCTTGTGTTGGCGGGCGCGCCAGCGCTACTGGCGCGAGGCGCTCAGCTTGTGGTTTTAGGAAAGGGCGAACCGCAGCTTGAGGCGGGCCTGCGCGCGCTTGAGAAGAAGCATGCGGGGCAAGTACACGCCACTCTGGGCTTTGACGAAGCACTTGCTCACCAGATCGAAGCCGGGGCCGACTGCTTTCTGATGCCTTCACGCTTTGAACCGTGCGGCTTGAATCAGATGTACAGCCAGGCCTACGGCACCGTTCCTGTTGTCACCGCGACCGGCGGGCTAGCTGACACGGTTTCCGATGTATCCGATGACAAGCAACAAGGCACCGGCTTCATCATGAAGGTGGCCAGCGCCGCGGAATTCGACGCGGCTATGGCCCGGATGTGGAGCGCTTGGCTTGAGCCGGACCGCTGGCGAAAGATCCAGACACGGGGCATGCGCAAAGATTTTGGTTGGGCCAACGCTGCGTCTCAGTACGAGCAGCTCTTCCTCGAACTTTTGAAGTAATGCGGTGGTAAGGAAGAACCGGGACAAACAGCCATGATGCGTGCGACTGGAAACGCAACGTCGGCCGGTTTACACCTTTCGGCCTGTCTGCCGTCACACGAAAACGCAGAGCGCCATAGTCGTCAGCGGCAGAACTGGTCCGCGCAGGCCTCAAAGCAACATACAAAAATTTCAGGAGTGCGGCCGAATGTTGGCGTCACTCACACGCACCAGCCTGTTGGGCTCTTTCATTTCAAACATAGAAATTGGACTCAAACTAAGGCAGACTTTGAGTTGACACAGAAGCGTCCCGCATCAAAATTTTTTTCGCGCCTCCCAACATGACCACAGACCGCAGAGCACCCGTCGATCGCCGCAGTGGCAGCGATCGCCGCCAGGAAGAAAAAGGGCCTCCCAGCAGTTTTGAACGGCGCAGGGCCATAGAAGCCCGGCAACCCGAAATGGTGGAGTTGCAAGTGACAGAAGAGGAACTCAAAGCCCTCGGATTTGGGACAGCTGCGCAAACACCGCCCAAGAAACCCGATTGATATCGGGCGTGGCAAGCCCACCACCAAGAGCGCGCCAGCCTCCGCTTCGGGCATCTCCAAGACATCCCGCTTCGCATGTCGGCCCCCTCATCCGAGCGCCGTGTAAGCGCCAATTACCGCGGTACTACCCACACGCCTTACTTGTCGTGTTGTGATGTCGCTGGGGCTTCTTGCACAGAGAGTAAGCGGTGCGCCACCATGTCCAACGCAGGGCGGGCGTTGCCTTGCCTGTCGGTCCAAACGCGCGGCGTAATACCTCCAGCAAGCGCCACAGAGTCACCGTCTCGCAACAAGGCCAGCGCAGCGCACAGGCCCTCTTCGAATGCAATTACGTTGACGAAAAGGATTTCGCCCTCGCTGGCAGCAGCCCTCACTTTGGCCACAGAGAAGGCTTTACCTGCTTTGTCGATACGCCGCTCTGACTCGCCGTAAAGGCGACCGGCCACCAGTCCATCGATCATCGGAAACCTCCGCGCTGAGGGCGCTTTTTTTTGGGGTCATACAGCGCGGTTCAACGATGGCGGGCGTAACCCAAAACGTTGACGCACCCAGCAAAAAAGCCCAGAACCTTTCGATTCTGGGCTTTTGCTATTAATGGTCGGCGTGGCGGGATTCGAACTCGCGACCCCTTGCACCCCATGCAAGTGCGCTACCAGGCTGCGCTACACGCCGACAAGACTTAGATTATATGCAGAAAAAACCTCAGTTCGCCGAAAGCAGTGCACGAATCTCAAATAATTCTTTGCGCACAGCGTTGGAGTCGAGCACGAAGCCGGTGGCACCGATCGCGAGATCGCGGGATGCGTCGATCAGGATGCTGGGCAGCTCGGAATCCTGTGCGTCGTCGATGCGGCCCCCGCCTTCTGCCGAGCCTTCTTCGCGCGCAGAATGCGCCAATTCCTGCAGCCTGTTGCGAGCGCCACTGATGGTGAAGCCTTGGTCGTAAAGTAGGTCGCGAATGCGGCGAATCATGAGCACCTCGTGGTGCTGGTAGTAGCGCCGATTGCCCCGCCGCTTCATAGGACGCAGCTGCGTGAACTCCTGCTCCCAGTAGCGCAAAACGTGGGGCTTGACGCCGCACAACTCAGCCACTTCACCGATGGTGAAGTACCGCTTGGCCGGTATGGATGGAAGCGTGGTGGCCATGAAATCGGACGTCAAATGGGAAAGCCGACAAGCGTACTGCAGACACCGCAAACCCGCCAGCCATCAGGACGCATTTGGTCACAAAATTGGCACAAATTCACGTCGTGCCAACAGCCTGAATCTGCTCCTTGAGCTTGCTGCTGGCATGGAAGGTGACAACGCGCCGCGCCTTGATAGGGATCGCTTCGCCAGTGCGTGGGTTGCGCCCCGGCCGAGGCGCCTTGGTGCGGATCTGGAAGTTGCCGAAGCCGGACAGTTTGACGTCCTTGCCCTCGACCAGGCTCTGGGCGATCAGATCGAAGAACGCATCGATCATGTCTTTGGACTCGCGCTTGTTCAGGCCGATCTGGTCGAACAACAGATCTGCCAGCAACGCCTTGGTCAGCGCAGGCGTTTCCAGACTCTCTACTGCAAACTCAATCACGGCATCACTCCCCTTCAACATCGTCACACCCGCAGCTTCGCGCCGGTCTGCTGTGCCAGCAGCGACACCACGGCCTGCATCGCGGCTTCAATCTCGGCCTCGGTCAGCGTGGCTTCGTCGCGGCCCAGTGTCAGTCGCACCGCCAAGCTCTTTTCGCCTGGCGCCAGCCCGCCTGCGGGTGCGGATTCGCCAGGGCGCAGCGCCTTGGGTCGGTACACATCAAACAGCACGGCAGACCGCAGCATGGTGCTCGGCACGGCTTGCCGCACGGCAGCCATGATGTCCGCGTGTGTGACACGCTCGGCCACCACCACGGCGAGGTCGCGCTCGGCGGCCTGGTGCTTGGCAACCGGTTTGAATTGGGGCACAGCGCGCTGCAGCACGGCATCCAACTCCAGCTCAAAGAGGACAGGCGCCTGGGGCAAGTCCCACGATTGGCGCCACTGCGGATGCAACTCGCCCACAAAACCGATGGCCCGGCCATCCACCAGAACACGTGCACAGCGGCCAGGGTGCATGGCAGGGTGCGCAGCGGCTTCGAAGCTCGCATGCAGAGGTGCCAGCAGAGCCTCTACATCACCTTTCACATCGAAGAAGTCAATGGACTGTTCCTTGCGGCCCCACTGCAAGGTGTCGGCCGCGCCATAAGCCAGGCCAGCCACCCGCATGGGCTGATGAAAACCTTCAACGGTGGTGTCGGTGTTGCGCACGCTGGCATCACGCAGGAAAACGCGGCCCAGCTCAAACACGCGTACGCGCTCAGCCTTGCGGTCGAGGTTGAATTTGAGCACCTGCAGCAGCGAGCCCAGCAGCGTGGAGCGCATCACGCTCATCTGGCTGGCGATGGGGTTGAGCAGCTTGATGGGCGCTGTATTGGCGGCCAACTCGTGTTCCCAGCGCTCTTCCACAAAGCTGAAGTTGATGGTTTCCTGATACCCCAGGCCTGCCAGTTGGCGGCGCACGGCAAATGGGCTGCGCGTGGCTTCGGGCGCCAGCTTGGGCGTGATGGGCGCCAGCGGCGGAGTGGTGGGCAGGTTGTTGTAGCCCACCATGCGGGCCACTTCTTCAATCAGGTCCTCTTCGATGGTGATGTCGAAACGGTACGGTGGTGGCACCACAGTGAGGGTACCCTCGCCTTCGGTCACCGGAAGGCCCAGGCCGCGCAGCGCATTGGCGCACTGCGCCTGAGTGAGCGGCATGCCGATCACCTTGGCAGCACGTGCCACGCGCAGCGTGACAGGCTGCGGCTGGGGCACGTTCACCTGGTCGTCGTGCATGAGGCCACAAGCAGTTTCGGGCGTGCCACAGATATCAATGACGAGCTGCGTGATGCGCTCGATGTGCTCCACCGTGAGGCTGGGGTCTACACCGCGTTCAAAGCGGTGGCCTGCGTCGGTAGAGAAATTGAAGCGGCGCGAGCGCCCCGCCACTGCCTTTGGCCACCAGAAGGCCGCTTCAACGTAGATGTGCTTCGTGTCGTCGGAAACCGCTGTCGCGTCGCCGCCCATGATGCCGGCCAGCGATTCAACTTGGCTGTCGTCGGCGATCACGCCCACCTTATCGTCCACCGTGATGGTGTTGCCGTTCAGCAGCTTGAGCTGTTCGCCCGGCCTGCCCCAGCGCACATCCAGCGCTCCATGGATTTTGTCCAGATCGAAGATGTGCGATGGTCGACCCAGCTCAAACATCACGTAGTTGGAGATGTCCACCAACGGTGACACACCGCGCTGGCCGCAACGCGCGAGCCGGTCCAGCATCCACTGGGGCGTGGAGGCACGCGTATTCACATTGCGCACGATGCGGCCCGAGAAACGGCCACAGAGGTCGGGCGCGCTGATCTTCACCGGCAGCGTGTCGCTCAGCGTGGACCGCACGGCGGGAAACGAAGGCTGCGTCAATGGCGTGCCCGTCAGTGCAGACACCTCGCGTGCAATGCCATACACGCTCAGGCAATGCGCCAGATTGGGCGTGAGCTTGAGCGTGAACAGGGTGTCATCAAGGTTCAAGTGGGTGCGAATGTCCTGGCCGACAGTTGCGGCAGCGTCCAGCTCCAGCAGGCCGCCTTGGTCTTCAGACAACTTGAGTTCACGTGCGGAGCACAGCATGCCCTGGCTTTCCACGCCGCGCAGCTTGCCCACCTTGATCAGGAAGGGCTTGCCATCGTCGCCGGGTGGCAACTCCGCCCCGACCAAAGCGCAAGGCACCTTGATGCCCACGCGCGCATTGGGTGCGCCGCACACGATGTTGAGTAGAGCGCCCTGCCCCACGTCCACCTGGCACACGCGCAGGCGGTCGGCATCAGGGTGCTGCACAGCCTCCTTGATTTCGCCCACCACGATCTTGGTGAATGGCGGCGCTACAGGGCGCAGCTCTTCCACCTCCAGGCCAGCCATGGTGAGGGTGTCGGCCAGCTCTTGGGTGCTCAGCGGGGGGTTGCAGAATTCGCGCAACCAGGACTCGGGAAATTGCATGGTGTAGAAACTCTTGGGCTCGTGGCGTTTGCTCTTGAAAAGATAGCTTTTAGCGCTTGTCAGTGCTGGGTTTCACTATGAAATCGCCTTGAAACCCAATGACATCAAGCGCCAGCAGCTCACTTCTTTTCGCTCGGGCGGGTTGGTTCGCTTGTTTTATTGAAACTGCGACAGGAAACGGATGTCGCCGTCGAAGAACAGTCGCAGGTCGTTCACTCCATAGCGCAGCATGGTCAGGCGGTCGGGCCCCATGCCGAAGGCAAAGCCGATGTATTTTTCGGGGTCCAGGCCCATGTTGCGCACCACGTTGGGGTGCACCTGGCCGGAACCGGCCACCTCCAGCCAGCGGCCAGCCAGCGGGCCCGTCTGGAACTGGATGTCGATCTCGGCACTGGGCTCTGTGAACGGAAAGAAGCTCGGACGGAATCGCAGGACCAAGTCGTCGCTTTCAAAGAACGTGCGGCAGAAGTCGGTGAACACCACCTTCAGATCCTTGAAGCTCACGTTCTCGCCAATCCACAGGCCTTCGCACTGGTGAAACATGGGCGAGTGCGTGGCGTCGCTGTCCACGCGGTAGGTGCGGCCCGGCGCAATCACGCGAATCTCGGGCATCGGCTGGCCTGCATCAAGCAGCGCGCGGTGCTGCTTCACATGCTGCACCGCGTGGCGAATCTGCATGGGGCTGGTGTGTGTGCGCAGCAGGTTGGGGGCAGTGGCAGTGCCGCCCTCCACATAGAAGGTGTCGTGCATGGAGCGCGCGGGATGGTCCTCGGGCGTGTTCAATGCTGTGAAGTTGAACCAATCGGTTTCGATTTCAGGGCCCTGGGCCACATCGAACCCCATGGAGCCGAAGATACCTTCGATGCGCTCCAAAGTCAGCGACACAGGGTGTAGCCCGCCCTGCCCACGCTGGCGGCCCGGCAGGCTCACGTCCAGCGCTTCTGCCTTGAGTTGGGCTTGCAGTTCGGCGTCCGCCAGAGCCTGACGGCGCGCAGTGAGCGCGGCCTCGATGGCCTGCTTGGCAATGTTGATGGCCGCGCCGCGGGACTTTTTCTCCTCCACGGACAGTTGGGCCATACCCTTCATGAGTTCGGTCACACGGCCCGATTTGCCAAGAAATTGCGCTTTTGCGTTTTCGAGATCAGCGGGGGTGGCACTTTGGGCGAACAACTGCGTTGCGCTCTCGACCAGGGAATCCAACTCGTTCATACCGACTCTTTCATGACTTTTGCAAACCAGGGTGCACAACCGGCATCTCCACAAGGCAAGCACCCTGCCTTCACCCGTTTGCGTCAGCCGTTCTCTATCGACCCGTGAAAATAAACAAGGGCTAGTGCCTTCTCAAGCCCTAGCCCTTGCTGTTATTGCGCAAGCAGCTATCAAAGTGATAGCCACTTATCGTGAACTCAAGCAGCCAGCTTGGCCTTGACTTGCTCCACGATGCTGCCAAAGGCAGCCTTGTCGTGCACTGCGAGGTCGGCCAGCATCTTGCGATCGATCTCGATGGAAGCCTTCTTCAGGCCGTTGGCGAACTGGCTGTAGGTCAGGCCCAGTTCACGGGCAGCGGCGTTGATACGGGCGATCCACAACTGGCGGAACACGCGCTTCTTGGTACGGCGGTCACGGTAGGCGTATTGCCCAGCTTTCATTACCGCCTGTTTGGCGATACCGAAAACACTACCGCGGCGACCA
>JBCNOJ010000133.1:0-10825 GCA_039593925.1 Acidovorax sp. | reverse complement strand
CTGAGCCATTCAATGGCTTCAGTCACTTCGGGACACAGCGCCTGGGCAACCGGCTGCAAGTCGTTTCGACCGAAATCAAAGTGTGCTGCAGCAAAGCCTAAGATTGTAGCACTATCTGAATCGCGCTTCAAACTCGGAGATAAAAAAATTGCTTTTGTCTCCAAACCTGCTGCGGGCTTCACGATGGCGAAGCGCGCCTGCGGCAGTTGTGCTGCTTTCTCAAGCGGCGTGATTGTCTCACCGATTCCCTCTACCCAGGCGTTGTGCCCGCGTAAAAAAAATGGAACGTCGGCGCCGAGCTGGAGGCCGATCGTCTCCAGTGATTTTCGCGGAAGGTTGAGACCCCACAGTCGGTTCAGCGTGAGAAGGGTGCTGGCTGCATCGGACGATCCACCTCCCATGCCTGCCTGTGCGGGCACATTCTTCAAAACGCCGATGTGCACGCCCTGAGTACAGCTTGTGGCGGCCTGCAACGCGCGCGCAGCGCGAAGCGTCAGATCGTCTTCGGGGAGGGGCGCACCGAGGTCTTCTCGCGTGATGCCAGGTCCTTCGCTCAGCTCGAAATGCAGCGTGTCTGACCAGTCCACAAGCATGAAAACCGACTGCAGCAGGTGGTAGCCGTCAGTGCGTCTCCCCGTGATGTGGAGAAACAGGTTGAGCTTGGCGGGGGCTGGTACGTCGTAAAAGGCGCGCATGACAAAACAAGCGGTAAAGGGCAGGGCGAGAGTCTGCGCCCTGCTCTGGATCAGGGTGTCAAGGCGATGCGCAAGGTTGCAGGCGGAGCGGGTTCAAAGCGGCGTGCAACGAGTCGTCCATTTTCGAGGCCGGACAAGTCAGCTTGCCAGCCCGGCGCTGGGCTCTGCGAACCCCTGAGCCACTCGAACAGGGCCGCCACAGGAATGCGTGAGCCCGTAACCTCCTGCAGCAAATTGTCCAGAGAGTCGGACGAGCGAACGTCTTGGGTGCCTGTGGAAAGCTGCGCGTGACCATCGCGCCAGTCCAGCTGCGCCAATCGGTTGCCCAGCGGGCTGATCAATACCAAACCACCGTTCTGTGGATTGCCACGCAATTCGAACAAGGCCGAAAACGACTGTGAAGCTTGGTCTTCCACCTGAAGCGCCAGGCGACCGCTCCAAAATTCGTTCCCGTCTTGGGTCGAGCGCTTGGCTGGTTGAGCGCAGCCTAGTAGGCCTGCGCAAACCAAAATCAGGCAAGCCCTTCCAAAGGCGTTGCGGGTGCGTGCTGCCAGCGGGAATGCAAGGGCGGAATGAAAGACGTCCGACCCCGGCATCACAGTGACACTCCGAGGCGGGCCAAGGTCTCTTTCAGCGTTTCATTCTCGGGATTTACGCGTTGGGACTCTTGCCAGACTTTGCGTGCGCCGTCACGGTCACCCATGGTCCAGAGCACTTCACCCAGATGGGCGCCAATTTCTACGTCTGGACGTGCGCGGTAAGCGGTCTCCAGGTGTTTTCGCGCTTCGGCTATGTTTCCCAAGCGAAACTCCACCCAGCCCAGGCTGTCCGTGATGAACGGGTCGCCCGGCGCGAATTCCAAGGCCTTCAAAATAAGCTGCTTGGCCTCGTCCAGTTTGACACCACGCTCAGCGAGTGAGTACCCAAGCGCGTTGTATGCATGGTGGTGTTGAGGCTGGCGCGCAATCAATTGCCTCAGAAGTTGTTCCATTGTGTCCAGCTTGCCCGCCTTTTCAGCGAGCATGGCCTGGTCATAGATGAGATCGGCGTCGTCCGGTGCCAGTGCCACCAGCTCCACCTGGACGTCGTACGCTTCGCGATGCAATTTCAGATCGCGCAAGAGTTGTACTTCCGCAGCGAGCTTCATGCGCTTGTCATCGGCTGAGGTGCCCGGCAGCCCACGCAGCAAGGCCCGTGCTTCCGCGATCTTGCCTTGCCTTGCCAGCAAGGACGCACGGCGGCTTTGGGCGCTGAACACCTCTTCCACGTTGTTGATTCGCTTGAGCCAGGACTCCGCAGCGGCAAAGTCCTGTTTTTTTTCTGCAATCTGGGCGTACAGCAGATAAGCCTGGGTAAGGCCGCGTTCACGGGGTTGTTCTTCAGTGCTGGCAGCCGCAAGTTCAATGTAACGTTGAAGAGACTTTTCGGCCTCTGGCAGTCGGTTGTCTTGAAACTGCAGAGATGCCAGCACCAGCCAGGGCTCGGCCAGATCAGGTTTGGACTGGGTAACTGCTTCCAGCTGGCGGGCAGCGTCAGGAAGGCGCTGCAGACCCAGCAGTACGCGGGCATAGGCCAGCCGCAACTCGGGCACCGGTTGCTTGGACAGGGCTTGCGTGACCAGTTGCTCTGCCTCAGGAAGGTTCTCCTCCATCAGCTCAAGCGCCAAGCGCGCCGCACCTTCGTTCGCGTTGTCCAGATTCTGGGCACTGCGGGCTGCCTCGAAGGCACCCGTTTTGTCGCCAGCTGCCAGCCTCAGCCGACCCAGCGACACCCAGGCCACGGGACCCGTGGCGGGATGGGAGAGCTCGTCAACCAAGGCCTCATTGACCACCTTGGCCGCCAGCACCTTGTCGCTGGCCCGCCCATACATCTGCGGAAGTGCTGCCAACGTGCTTGCCTTGATGCGAGCAGGGGATTGGGCCAACTCTTGGCGCAGCAGTGCTGGGGTTTCGCCAATACGGTTCAGTGCAATCAGGATTTGCAATACGTAACGATTGGCTTCCCGCGATTGGGGCTGTGCCGTTTTCCATGCAGTGGCGGCTGCCAGTGCGTAGTCTCCTGAGCGGGACTGCAAGGCGATATCTGCTGCTCGTTGGTAGAGCTGTCCATCCCCGGATCGGCGAGCGGCTTCGAGAATGAGTGCATAACCCGCGCCTGGGTCTCCAGTGCGTGAGCTCAGCTCGCCGAGAAAGATTTCATAAAACAACTCGGCGTCCAGTGCTGGATTGGAAACGACTGGCGAGTCGGGATCGGGTGCCGGCTGGCCACTGGGCTGAGCCCACCCCGTATGGGCAATTGCCGCAATGGCGGCGCTCAGAGCAGCAGTTCGAAAGCGTTGATATAGCACCATCGGGTCATAATAATCCATGCCCGTTAACCCGTTGTGTGCCTTGCTGTATGCCTGAGTTGCCAGAAGTGGAAGTGACCCGCCGGAGCTTTGCGGATGCCATCGCAGGCGCACGGATCGAAGCCGTCATGATGGGAAAACCTTTGCGCTGGTCTTTGGGGTGCAACCCCGAGTCGCTGGTGGGTCTTCAGGTGCTGGGCATCAGGCGGCGTGGCAAGTATTTGTTGATCGACCTCACCGCGGGACTCCTGTTGCTCCACCTGGGAATGTCCGGGAGTGTGCGCTTTGGCAGGAACTTGCCGCCCGCTGGTGCGCATGACCATTTTGATCTTGTTACTACCCATGGAACCCTCAGGTTGCATGACCCCCGGCGTTTTGGCGCCGTTGTCTATGCGCAGAGCGAACTGGACCCCGTTTCGGTGAAGCTCCTGGGTAAGCTTGGAATGGAGCCGTTGTCAGAGGAATTCTCCTTGGCTGTTTTCCAGGCCGGCATGAAGCGCAGCCGGATGCCGGTCAAGCAGTTGCTTCTTGCTGGCCAGCTTGTCGTCGGAGTGGGGAACATCTACGCGTCTGAGGTCCTCTTCCTGGCAGGCATCCGGCCGACCGCAGCCGCAATGAGGATTGGCCCGGCACGTGTGCGCAAGCTGCACACAGCAATACAGAGCGTTCTTGCTCGTGCCGTGGAGCTGGGTGGAAGCACCTTGCGTGATTTTTCCAATGCACATGGATCTGCAGGGCATTTCCAAACGCAGGCACAGGTTTACGGTCGAGAGGGGCTCCCCTGCCACGCGTGTGGCACTCCGATTCGCCTCGTTCGGCAAGGTCAACGAAGTACTTACTTCTGTCCGCGGTGCCAGCGTGTGTAGGCTGAGACACGTGGTAAATCGCTGGCGATGGCCGCTTGCTGGCACCGAATGCTATATTTTGTGTATGCCTACCAAACCTTGTAGGTAAGCCTTAGATTATCTGGGAGCAAAGTGGGACCTTCATTCAATGAACAATTCGACCAGCATGGTGCTTGGCGGCGCGAGTTCGCCCAGCAGCTTAAGCGCTTGGCCGAGTGGATGTCGTCGCACGAGCTCATGGATGCTGCGGTCCAGGAGCGGCTGCAGCGCTTGGAGGAGCAAGTCCGTAGCGATAAGGTGATGGTGGCCTTTGTCGCGGAGTTTTCCCGCGGCAAGTCTGAACTGATCAACGCGATTTTTTTTGCAGACTATGGGCGGCGCATTATGCCCGCGAGTGCTGGGCGCACCACGATGTGTCCCACGGAACTGGGCTACGACACCAGCATCGCGCCCTGCTTGCGTTTGCTGCCCATTGAAACTCGCTTGCAGCTGCAGAGTCTGGCCGAATGGCGCCTTAAACCAGAGCGCTGGCAGGAACTCCCCCTTGATGTCAGCAACCCGGACCAAATTGCCAAGGCTCTGGAAAAAGTCGCCGAAGTCCGCAAGGTAAGTCTGGAAAATGCCCGCGCTCTCGGTTTTTGGCATGACGACCTGACTGATGAGAATCCTGTGCCTGATGCGCAGGGTTTGGTGGAAGTGCCGATGTGGCGCCACGCCCTGATCAATATCCCGCATCCATTGCTGAAGCAGGGGCTTGTGATTCTGGATACTCCGGGTCTCAATGCAGTGGGCGCTGAGCCGGAACTCACGGTGAATCTGATCCCGCAGGCGCATGCTGTGGTTTTTATTCTCAGTGCCGACACGGGGGTGACGCGCTCTGATCTGTCCATTTGGCGTGAGCACCTTGCCATTTCCAATGACGGCATGGATGCCCGCTTGGTGGTGCTGAACAAGATTGACACCTTGTGGGACACGTTGAATTCCGCTCAACAGGTGCAAGCGCAGTTGGAGCGCCAATGCAGCACATCTGCAGAAATGCTGGGCGTTCCGTTAGACAGGGTTGTTCCTGTTTCAGCTCAGAAAGGGCTTGTCGCAAAAATCACTGCGGATGACGTGCTGCTCGAGACCAGCGGCCTGCCGGTTTTGGAAGATTCGCTCGCAAGGGGGATCATGGGGCGGCGCCAGTCTATTTTGCGAGCCGCTGTAGCCACAGGCGTGGCTAGTCTGCGTACCGAAACTTCGCGTGTCATCAACATCCGCCGCCGTGATCTGGACGACCAGATGGCGGAGTTGCGCAGTTTGCGGGGTAAGAACGCATCGGTGATCGAATCGATGCGGCACCGTATCGAACAGGAACAGCGTGAGTTTGACCTGAGCACCGCCAAGATACAGGCTGTTCGGGCGGTGCATCTGAAGCTTTTGCGAGACGTGTTTCAGCAATTGGGTGCGAAAGCCCTCAAGACTGAGCTTTCAGAATTGGCTCAGACCCTGCAGCAAAAGGGGCTCAAACTCGGTATCAAGAAGATCTACATTGAGACCTTCGACAAACTCCGTGGCACGCTGGACAAAGCCCAAGCTTCAGGTACTGAGATTCAGGCCATGCTCAGCGGTACTTTTCGCCAGCTCAATGCAGAGTTTGGATTCTCGCTCCAGGTTCCCGCAGCGCCGCAGCTTGAGCATTTCACGCACGACCTGAACCAAATCGAACAAAGTCATCTGCAATATCTGGGCGTGGGGAACGCCTTGAAATTGGCACAGCCTGAGTTTGCAGAGCGCCTGGTGCGTGCGTTGGCAATGCGTTTGCGTACGGTGTATGAGTCTGCTGCCAATGATCTGGAGTTATGGAGCAAATCTGCCACAGCACAGCTGGACGCACAGTTGCGCGAGCGTCGCCGCAGCTTCGCGCGTCGCATTGAGGCTGTCGATCGTATCCAGCAGGCTGCGAGCGGACTTGTGGAGCGCATTACAGAGATTGAAGCCGGCGAGGAAGAGTTGACTCAGTTGGAGCACAGACTTCAGGAGCTGACCTCGCAGCTGATTGCATTGCCAGGGCTGGAAGCCACCGCTTCCGAGAGGCAGCTCGCTCCGGCATGATGGAGTCGGAAAAGGGAGGCACTGTTGCCGAGCGTGTTGTGGCGTGGCAGCAGGTACATGGGCGCAACCACCTGCCATGGCAGCAAACGCGCGATCCTTACCGTGTCTGGCTCTCGGAGATCATGCTGCAGCAGACGCAGGTGGTCACTGTATTGGAGTACTACGAGCGCTTTCTGAGCCGTTTTCCGGATGTCGGGGCGTTGGCGCAGGCATCTCAGGACGAAGTCTTGGGTTTGTGGAGTGGCCTTGGTTATTACAGCCGAGCCCGAAATTTACACCGGTGTGCGCAGACCGTAGTTTCGGACCACGGTCGCCAATTCCCATCCACGGCTGAAATGCTGGCTACTTTGCCCGGTATCGGCAAGTCAACTGCAGGTGCCATCGCGGCATTTTGTTTTTCCCAACGGGTCCCTATCCTGGATGCCAATGTTCGTCGGGTCCTGACACGGTGGCTGGGCTTCAAGGGCGATTTGGCTTCCATAAGCAACGAGCGGCTTCTTTGGAACCAGGCCGAGACGCTCTTGCCAGATGCAGATCTGGTGCATGCCATGCCACGGTATACCCAGGGCTTGATGGACTTGGGGGCGACGATATGCACACCACGGGCACCTGACTGTGGTGAGTGTCCTCTGATGCAGGACTGCATTGCTCGCCAAGAGGGTGCTCAGACGCGGTATCCGGTTAAGACACGCAAGTTGTCGCGTAAGTCCGAGTCGTGGCAGCTCCTGATGTTGCGAGACGCTCAGGGGCGCGTGTGGTTGGAGCGACGTCCCTCAGCGGGTATTTGGGCTGGCATGCACTGTGTACCGGTGTTTCCTGATGTTGAATCGCTGGATGATTGCATTGGCAAGTTGCGGGCTGCTCAGCCGCTGCAATCCAGTGAGCTGCAACCATTCAAGCATGTACTCACACACCGCGATCTGCATCTTCATCCCATAGCCATCACCGGCGAGTTCTTGGCATCGCCATCTCCCGATGGTGATTGGTTCGCGCCAGAAGAGTGGAATGATGTTGGTCTGCCCGCCCCCATTCGCAAGCTGCTGGATGCCGCGCAAACGCAACTTTGGTAGTCGCGATGAAAGGCTCGGCTCAACGGCCGTCCAACTCCCGATGCCTTCTCAGAGCGGTCCAGCGGTCGCCGAAGTCTTCGGCAAGCTTTTCCACCAGATAAACGGAGCGATGTTGCCCGCCAGTGCAGCCAACCGCCACCGTGACATAACTGCGATGGTTCCGATCCAAAAATTCCAGCCAGTGTGCGAGAAACTGAGCAATGTGGGTTCGCATGGCGGCGACTTCGGGCTGCTGGCGTAAAAACTCAGCGACCGGCGTGTCCAGCCCTGTGAGGTCTCTCAACGCAGGTTCGTAGTGTGGGTTGGGGAGCATCCGCACGTCGAACACGTAGTCGGCATCCATGGGGACACCGCGCTTGAACGCGAATGACTGAAACACCAAGGTCAACTGCCCTTGCGCTGTGGACATGAGACTCTTGACATAGCTCTGCAACTGAGAGGCTCGGATGGTGCTCGTGTCAATAACGTGGGACTGTTCTCGTAGTTCCGCGAGAAGCTCGCGTTCCAGTTCGATGATTTGAACAAGTGCCTTTCGACCCTGTTGCAGTTCGTCGTGCGACAAAGGATGCCGGCGCCGCGTTTCAGAAAATCGCCGTACCAGAGTATCGATGGTTGCGTCCAGGAAGATCGCTTGGACTGACACCCCTGCCTTCCGAAGCCGGCTCAGCTCGTGCGGCACCTGATGCAATGAGGTCGCGCTGCGCACGTCCATTGCAATAGCGACCCGATTGCCATGGTGCTGATGCTCAAGGGTCACAAAGGCGGACAGCAGCTCTGGAGGCAGGTTGTCAACGCAGTAATACCCTGCATCCTCAAGAGCGTGCAAGGCAACCGACTTGCCTGAACCCGACATGCCGGTAATAAGGACAATTTCCAGCGCCATCAGTTTTTGCTCTCCAGCGATGCCGCCGCGATTCCAAGCATTTCACGCGCGTGTGCCAATGTGGTTTCCGTGGGGTGCTCTCCTCCCAGCATGCGTGCGACTTCGGCAACTCTTTGATCCCCCGTTACGGTCAGAACTGTGCTGGTTTTTTCGTTGGACTTCTTGTTTTTGGCGACTTTCAGGTGGTGGTCTGCACATGCAGCGACCTGAGGAAGATGGGTGACAGCCAGCACTTGTCGGTCGTTTCCAAGTTGTTGCATGAGGCGACCCACAGTTTCTGCCACGGCACCGCCCACTCCTGAATCCACTTCGTCAAAAATCAGTGTGGGTGCGAGACCCAGCTTGCTGGTGGTCACCGATATGGCTAAAGAAATGCGGGAAAGCTCTCCGCCAGAAGCCACTTTGCCCACAGGCTTTGGTGTCATTCCTGCGTGGCCGGCTACAAGGAATGCGACATCGTCCACCCCATGTGGTCCAGGTTCAGATGCCTTTTGCACCGAAACCTCGAATCTCCCACCTTCCATCCCCAAGCCCTGCATGGCCTGCGTAATGGCCGCAGAGAGCTTTGGCGCTGCCTGAGTGCGTGCCAAGGACAAAGATCGCGCGGCTGCGTGGTAGGCCTTGGATGCCGTTGCTTCTGCAGCCCTCAGTGCTTGCAGGTCTGTCGCCGCATCCAATTGGCGCAACTCAGCTTTCCAGCCCTTCAGAAGTTCTGGCAGCTCAACCGGCGGGCGCTTGTATCTGCGCGCGAGTGTCATCCAGAGCGACAGGCGGGCATCCAGTTCGCTCAGGCGTTGTGGGTCTACCTCGGCATGCCGCAGATAGGACTGAAGAGAATGCACGACATCACTGGCTTGTGCCATGCACGAAGACAGAATGTCGGTCAACGATGCGAACTCGGGCTCAATGTGTTCTTGTCCCTGAAGCAGGCCGTGCGCCTGTGTGAGACCCGCCAGAACACCTGTTTCCTCGCTCTCCAGTGCATCTAAGGCTACGCTTGCGGATTCGAGCAGGGCTTGCGCATGGGACAGCCGTTTGTGTTGGGTGTCTAGTTCTGCCCACTCGCCATCTGATGGGGAGAGTTTGTCTACTTCATTGATCTGCCACTGCAGGCGCTCTCGTTCCTGTTGCAACGTGGCTTGCGCTTGAAGAGCTTGCTGCAGGTCTTTCTGCGCAGCACGCCAAGTGGCCCAACGCGCAGATGTTGTTGCCGAGCTTGCTCCCGCAAATGCATCTAGCAAACCACGGACAGATTCTGGGCGTGTCAGGCTTTGCCATGCGTGTTGTCCGTGGATGTCCAGCAGCAAATCTCCCAGTGCGCGAACCTGACCGGCAGTGGCTGGGATGCCATTGATCCAGGCTCGACTTTTGCCCTGCAGATCAACAGTGCGCCGTAGAAGCAGCTGTTCATCGGCTTCAAAGCCTGCCTCTTCCAGCCAGGGGCGAACGTGCGCAGGGCAGTCGAACTCTGCGGACACATCCGTTTTGAGCGCACCTTCGCGCACAAGTCCAGCATCGGCTCGGGAGCCCAGAGCCAATTGCAGCGCGTCCACGAGAATCGACTTGCCAGCACCGGTTTCACCAGTCAACGCCGTAAAGCCAGAATTCAGCTCCAGTTCCAGCGCTTGAACGATTACAAAGTCATGCAGCGTGATTCGTTTGAGTGTCATCAGGAGCCCCCTTCGTTCCAGCGCAACTTCTTGCGAAGGGTCGCAAAATAATTCCAGCCCTGAGGATGAAGAAATCTCACCGAATGCTCCGATCGTTTGACCAGAATGCGGTCTCCGTGAAGCAGGGAGGCTAAAGACTGCATGTCGAAATTGGCGCTGACATCGCGCCCGCTGACGACTTCAACGACCACCTCAGTGGCGTCCGAAAGCACGATGGGCCGGTTGGAAAGTGTGTGCGGAGCGATTGGCACCAGCACCCATCCTGGTATTGAGGGATGCAGCATGGGGCCGCCTGCCGACAGCGAATAAGCGGTTGACCCGGTGGGCGAAGCTATGATGAGCCCGTCGGCCCTCTGGTTCGCTACGAAACGCCCGCCCACTTCGACCCGAAGTTCCACCATCCCGGATGTGGCTCCCCTGTTAACAACGACATCGTTCATTGCGAGCGCTTCAAACACCACGCGCTCATCGCGCACGACGGTGGCGTGCATGAGTGGTCGCACGTCTTCTTCATATTCGCCCCGAAGCATGGGCGGCAAGGTCGCCTGATAGGTATCGAGCGGGATATCGGTGATAAATCCAAGTCGTCCCTGGTTGATGCCGATCAGGGGCGTGCCAAACTTCGCGAGGCGTCGACCAATTCCCAGCATGGTCCCGTCACCTCCGACGACCAGACCAAGATCGCATCGCGCACCAATTTCATCCACGCTGAATGCGGGATACTGGGCCAAACCTGTATTGCTTGCGGTTTCGGCTTCCAGCGCCACCTCACAACCCTGACGTTCCAGAAAATGGGCGATGTCGTCCAGCGCGTGGCGGGAGGTGTCGCCGAGTGTGCCCACAGAGGAAGTCTGGTATTTACCTATGAGTGCGACTTGGCGGAAATTGGACATCATCGCGAAATTACATCATTAAAGCGATGTGAGTTTTGCGACGCGCTTCATCATTCGCGTCTTGCATGCGCTATCCCGCTCTGATTCCAGCGCTGCTACCACTATCCACGTCTTCACATCCTGGCCAAGTTCTTCGGCCAGCGCCCCCGCAATAGCTGGGCTCAGATTCCCACGGTGCTTTGCGCTGTGCAGCGCATTGCGCGATAGCTTCAATTTTTCGTGCCAATAGGGCGCAGGATGTTGAGCGAGTGCAGCGTCTAGCAGATTCATCGTGGTTTGCATAGCGGGTTCCTCACGTGTTGTATGCATGCAAATGTGGTGTGTGCAT
>JBCNOJ010000132.1:0-10828 GCA_039593925.1 Acidovorax sp. | reverse complement strand
GGGCACCTCGGCCAGCATCGAGATCAAGGACAAGGACATCACGCTGATCGGCGACGCCGACTTCCAGCTCACGCAGATCGAAGACGTGCTGCGCAACAAGCTGACCAAGCGCAATGTGGATGTGCGCTTTCTGGACATGGGCGACGTGCAAAAAATGGGCGGCGACAAGGTCAAGCAGGTGATCAAGGTGCGCAACGGCATCGAAAGCGAGCTGGCCAAGAAGATCCAAAAGCTGCTCAAGGAAAGCAAGCTCAAGGTGCAAGGTGCCATTCAGGAAGACAAGGTGCGCGTGACAGGCGCCAAGCGCGACGATCTGCAGGCCGCGATGGCGCTGATCCGCAAGGACGTGACCGACGTGCCGCTGTCGTTCGACAATTTTCGAGACTGAAATGAAGCAGCGCCAGCTTCGCTTCAGGCCTGCCGCCTTGACGGGAACCCCGCTGGCAGCGGCCGGGCTGGCTCGCTGGGAGCTGGCAACGCTGCTGGCGAGCCTGCTTGTGGCACCTTCGCTCGCCCAGGCCCAGGCCGTCGCGCTGGCAGGCATCCTGGGCAGCAAGGCGCTTCTGGTGGTGGATGCGAACCCGCCCAAAGCCGTGGGCGCTGGCGACGAGTACCAGGCGGTGAAGGTGCTGGCAGTCACCAAGGACGAAGCGACCATCGAAGTGAATGGCGCGCGACGCACCCTGCGGCTTGGCGAGGCGCCGGTCAGCGTGGGCGCACGCGGAGGCAGCGGCAAACGCATTGTGCTGATGGCTGACAGCCGCGGGCACTTTGTGAACACAGGGACCATCAATGGCCGCGTCATGCAATACATGGTGGACACCGGCGCCACCACCATTTCCATCGGCCGGTCCGACGCTGACCGCATGGGCCTGAACTACCAGCGCGGGGAGCCCGTGCGCATGAATACGGCCAACGGTGTGGCACAGGGCTGGCGCATGCGGCTCGATTCGGTTCGGCTGGGCGATGTGGAAGTGCTGGGCGTGGACGCCATCGTCACACCCCAGCCCATGCCGTATGTGCTGCTGGGCAACAATTTCCTGACCCAGTTTCAGATGACACGGCTGAACGACCAGATGGTGCTGGAAAAGCGCAACTGAAGCCCATACCCCATGTCTGCCGTGCACACCCATCCCAGCAATCACCGCCCCGAGGGCGAGTACGAAGACCTGCTCAGCCTGTGGTCCGACCTGGAAGCGGCGTTGTCGGTGCTGCTGTCGCGCCCAATGCAGGTGCAGGATTTCTCGGGCAAGGTACGGCAGTTTGATGGGTGGCTGCAGGACCTGGTGGCGCACGACATCGATTCCGCGATGTACCTGATGTTTCAGCTGGCATCCACCTCCACCGTGGGCTACAGCGCTTCTCACGCGCTGGTGTGCGGCACCCTGTGCCACATCATGGCGCAGGAGCTGCATCTGCCTCAGCGCGAACGCGACAGCCTGGTGCGCGCGGCGCTCACCATGAACATCGGCATGACGCAGTTGCAGGACGAGTTGTCCGAACAGCGTGAGCGGCCCAGCTCTGAGCAGCAAGAGGCGATCCGCAGCCATCCCGAAGACAGCATGCTGCTGCTCCAGCGCCTGTTCATTGCGGACGAATTGTGGCTGGACGTGGTGGGACAACACCATGCCACCATTCCCGACCGCGTGCCGCTGGCGGAGCAGGAGCCCCAAGACCGGCTGACCCGCATCCTGGGCACCATCGACCGCTATGCGGCCATGATCAGTCCGCGCAAATCCCGCGCTGGGCGCAGTGCCACGGATTCGGTGCGCGCCATCGTAGGCCAAGAGATCGATCAGCGCGATGAGGTGAGCTACACGCTGGTGCGGTCGGTGGGCCTGTGTCCGCCAGGCACGTTCGTGAAGCTGGACAACGGCGAAATTGCCATTGTGCTGCGGCGCAGTGACAAGGCCAACCACCCGCTGGTGGCCAGCGTGCTGGACAGCGCCGGGGCCCACCGTGCTCAGCCCAGCCTGTACCAGACGGCCAGCGGCAAGCCGCGCATTCAGTCCGCCCTGGCACGCTCTGCCGTGGGCCTGGAACTGGACCACCGCACCATGGTGCGCCTCGGTTTGTATGCGGCCCAGCACAGCGCCCGGCTGCGCGGGCTGGTGACGGGGCCAGGCGCGCTCTGAAAATCTTCTCTACGGCGAATCAATGCGCCGTGTGTATGCAAGGCTTTCGCGGCCTGCCGCGTCGCAAGCACCCTTTATCGATGGCCATCGCTACGTTCTGCGCAAGAAGGGGCTGGCGCCACCGTTGCTGCGGGCGCCTATTTGGCTGACTTGGCCGACTTGCCTTCTGCTGCCTGAGGATTGGGCGTGTTCGGTGGCGATTTCTTGCTGCCCAGGCGGGATTCTTTGCCCTGGATCAGCCGCTGGATGTTTTCCTTGTGGCGCCAGGCCAGCAGCCCCGCCATCACGACAATGGATGCCGCAATGGTCCCTTCTGCATACCAGACCACGCCATCCACCAACAGGTAGTACACCGGCGCGAAGGCTGCCGCCACCAGCGAGGCCAGCGATGAGTAGCGAAAGAAGAAAGCAATGATGAGCCAAGTGGCAGCGGTGGCCAGCCCCAGCCAACCGCTGATGCCCATCAGTACACCCAGCGCCGTGGCCACACCCTTACCGCCCTCGAAGCGGAAGAACACGGGCCACAGGTGGCCCAGAAACGCCGCCAGCCCCACCAGGGCCACCGTGCCGTCCTCCAGGCCGTAAGGATGGCCAAACCACATCACCAGCGCGACGGGCAGCCAGCCCTTGATCGCGTCCAACAGCAAGGTGATGATGGCCGCCGCCTTGGAGCCGGAGCGCAGCACATTGGTGGCCCCAGGGTTCTTGCTTCCGTATGTGCGCGGATCAGACAGTCCCATCACACGCGTCACGATGACGGCGAACGACAGCGAACCCAGCAGGTAGGCGGCCACGGCGGCAAGAAGGGGGTAAACGGCGGTCAAAGCAACTCCTCGGTGAACGGGTGGGTCATCAGCCTTCTGTTGGGCTGTGGTGCAAAACGCTGAGGGGCACAGGGTTAGTGCAGTCAGATTCGCAGGGCGGCCTATTCTGCCAGCGCGCACTGCACGGGCTTTGCACCCAGAAGTTGCACGCACACCTGCGGGTCGAGCTGTACCAGAAAGCCGCGGCGCCCGCCGTTGATGGCAATGCGAGGCAGCGACAGGATGGTCTCTTCGATGTAGACCGGCATCGCGCGCCGGGTACCGAAGGGCGACGTGCCGCCCACCAGGTAGCCGCTGTGCCGGTTGGCCACCTCGGGCGCGCAGGGCTCGACCGACTTGGCGCCAATCTGGCGTGCGAGGTTTTTGGTGGAGACCTTGCGGTTGCCGTGCATCAGCACCAGAAGGGGCTTGGCGTCCTGGTCCTGCATGACGAGGGTCTTGACCACGGTGAACGGGTCCAGTCCCAGTACGTCGGCACTGTGCATCGCGCCGCCATGCTCCAGGTACTCATAAGGATGTTCGGTAAAAGACACCTTGTTTGCCTTAAGCAACTGGGTGGCTTGGGTTTCGGAGACGTGTTCTTTCTTGGCCATGGTGGTTTGCAAAACAGCGCACCGATGGTATCCGTATCTAAATGTGAATGCGCCTAGCCCCGACTTTGATCGTCAGAAAACGGTGGCGGGTGTTGCTGCCGGTTTGCGACGGCGTCCCACCTTGCGCTTGCCATATTCTTCAATGGCCGCTACGAGCGTTTGCGTGAACTGCTGTACCAGATTGGACGGCACCCGCCCCTCGGCCGCTAAAACTTGCAAGCGCCGCTGCTGCAACTGCGCTTCGTCAAAAGGCCGGGCCGCCAGCAAACCGGCCTCCACCCAACGTGCTGCCGTGAGGTAGCTGGCCAGCACCACGTCATGTCCGCTGAGCAATGGCAGCAAGGCCGAGGAAAAATTGCTTTCTACCGCTGGCGCATAACGCAGGCCCTGCACCGCGCAGCTCAAGTCAAACAGCTGGCGCCCTGTGGTGTTGACCGCCCCCAGCAGCAGCGGGTAGCGCACCACATCGGCCACGTTCACCGTGCGCTGCCGGGCCAGCGGGTGCTGCGCAGGCATGACGGCATAAATGGGCGCAATGGCCGAGTGCAGCACCTGCAGGCCTTTTTCAGGTGCCGTGCTGTACTTCAGCGCCAGGTCGACCTCGCCCCGCAGCACGAGGGCAGAGACCTCTTGCGGCACAGCCACTTGCAACTGAAGTTGCACCTGTGGGTGTGTTTGCCGAAATCCCGCCATGACCATCGGCATGAAGGCGGCCGCAAACCCTTCGGTGCAGGCCAGCCGGACTCGCAACGCGCCTTGCGCCGAAAGGTCCTGCAACTGCTCAACCAGCTCCAGCGCCTGGGCGTCGTGGGCGCTGGCATGGGCCAGCAGCCGGGTACCTGCCTCTGTCAGGGCCATGCCGCGGGCCTGGCGCTCAAACAGCACCACGCCCAGGCTGTCCTCCAGCTTGCCCAACTGGCGACTCACCGCCGAGGCAGCGCCGTGCAGGCGCTGCTCCGCCTGGTTGACGGAGCCTGTGCGCGCCACCTCTAGAAAGTAACGCAGAGGCAAGCTGAGCAAGGAAATAGCCAAGAATCTTCCAATCACAAAAAGGCAACGATCATTTGCCAAATCTCTATTCGAAGCAATGGTAAACCAGCATCCATCTTGCATGGGTTGGGGCTCCAATTCACCCATGCCCAGCCGCACCCCCCATTTGCTGCCGGGCGCCTACCACCGGAGTCCGCATGAAACGTTTTGCTCGAGTCACGTTGTTGTCCGCCGCCCTGGCCGTCCTCGCCAGCACCAGCGCCCTGTCGTTTGCCCAGACCACCGCACCTTCCGAGGTCTGGCCCCAACGCCCCGTGCGCATGGTCGTTCCCTTCCCGCCCGGGGGCGGCACGGATGCCGTGGCCCGCGCGCTGGGCCAGAAGCTGTCTGCGCGACTGGGCCAACCGGTGGTGACCGACAACAAGCCCGGCGCATCCACCATCATCGGCACCGAAAACGTGGTGAAGGCGGAGCCCGACGGCTACACCCTGCTGGTGTCGGGCTCCACCAGCTACACCGTGAACGCCGCGCTGCGCCACAAACTGCCCTACGACCCGCTCAAGGACCTGGCGCCGGTGGCCATCGTCGCGCGCGCCCCGCTGGTGATCGTGGTCAACGCCAACTCGCCGTACAAGGATTTGGCTGCCCTGCTCGCAGCGGCCAAGGCCGCACCCAAAACCATCAACTACGCCACGTTCGGATCGGGCTCCGCACCGCACCTGGTGGGTGCGCTGCTGGAGCAGGCAGCGGACGTGCGCCTGCAGGACGTGCCCTACCGCGGCAGTGCGCAGGCCATGATGGGGTTGATCGGCGGCGAGATCCAGATGGCCGTGGACACCGTGGCCAGCGCCGCACCGCATGTGCGATCGGGCAAGCTGCGCGCCTTGGCGATTGCCGGCAACGAACGCGCACGCGCCCTGCCCTCAGTGCCCACCGTGGTGGAGCAAAAGCTGCCCGACGCGGCCTTTGACGGCTGGTATGCCGTGGCCGCCCCCGCGCGCACGCCGGTCCCCATCTTGGACAAGCTGATCAAGGAGGTGGAAGCCGCCATGCGCGACACCCACTTGCAAGAGCAGATCCGCGCGCAAGGCATGGAACCTGTGTTTTTGGGCCCGCAAGCCATGCACGCGGCCATGGACAACGAGATCGGCCGCTACCGCGCTCTGGCCCACCGCGCCAAGATCGTGGTGGATTGAACCGCTGTATCAGAGGATTCGCACATGAACCGACAACAACTGATCGAAAACGTACACCGCTACTTCGACAACGGCCAATTTGCCACCGACCTGCGCCGCCGCGTGGCTTGGCGCACCGAAAGCGACACCGGCAAGGTGCCGCCGGAACTGCGCGCCTACCTCACCGACGAAATGGTGCCCTGGCTCTCACCCCTGGGTTTTGAGTGCCAGGTGCTCGACAACCCTTCGCCACAAGGCGGCCCCTTCTTGGTGGCGCGCCGCGTGGAAGACCCTTCCCTGCCCACCGTGCTCACCTACGGCCACGGCGACGTGGTCAACGGGCAGGACGCGCAATGGCGCGAGGGCCTCTCGCCCTGGGAGCTGACCATCGAAGGCGAGCGGTGGTACGGCCGGGGCACGGCCGACAACAAGGGCCAGCACACCGTGAGCCTGGCCGCACTCGCCCACGCCATCGAGGCCCGGGGCGGCCGCCTGGGCTTCAACGTAACGCTGCTCATGGAGATGGGCGAAGAGGCAGGCTCGCCCGGCCTGGGCGCCTTCTGTGAGCAAAACCGCGATGCTTTGAAGGCCGACCTGTTCGTGGCCAGCGACGGCCCCCGTGTGAATGCGGGCCACCCCACCCTCTTCCTGGGTTCACGCGGTGCCATCAATTTTTCGCTCGCCGTGCGCAGCCGCGACAAGGCTTATCACTCGGGCAACTGGGGCGGCGTGCTGGCCAACCCAGCCACGGTGCTTACCCATGCACTGGCCACGCTGGTGGACGACAAGGGCCGCATTCTGGTTCAAGGTCTGCTGCCACCGGCAGTGCCCGACAAGCTGCGCACAGCCCTGCAAGACGTGGTGATCGGCGCAGGCGCGGACGACCCTGCACTCACGCCCGGCTGGGGCGAGCCCGGCCTGACCCCCGCTGAGCAGCTGGTGGGCTGGAACACGCTGGAGGTGTTGACTCTGGGCGCAGGCAATGCGCTGCGGCCGATCAACGCGATCCCATCGCAGGCGGTGGCGCATTGCCAGCTGCGGTTTGTGGTGGGCACCGATTGGAAAAACGTTCAAGCCACGCTGCGCAAGCACCTGGATGCGCATGGGTTCAGCCAGGTGGAGATCACCATGGGCATGCTGTGTGGTGCCACGCGGCTTGACCTGCACAACCCATGGGTGGACTGGGCCATGGCCTCGCTGCAGGCCAGCGCAGGCCAGCCCGCCACTTTGCTGCCCAACCTGGCAGGCTCGCTGCCCAACGACATCTTTGCCGACCAGCTGGGCCTGCCCACGCTGTGGGTGCCCCACTCTTATCCCGCTTGCGCCCAGCATGCGCCCAACGAGCATCTGCTGGCACCCGTGGCACGAGAAGGGCTGGCGGTGATGGCCGGGTTGTTCTGGGACCTGGGTGAGCCCCAAGGGACACCGTGGACTGAAGGACGCACCGCCGGGCATGAGGCGACGGCCTGACGGCAGCGCGCACCAACTCGCAGAAAAACAAAGGGGCCTGCACGGCCCCATTGTTTGATCTTGCCGATTCACAGGGCCACGCCCTGCCCCCGGTCACAGCGCAGGGTCGCGCAGCTCCCAACGGATCGCGTCGATGGCCTTCAGTACCTCGGGCGACAGCGTCGTGCCCCAGGCGTTCAGGTCTTCCTCCAGCTGCGCCACCGACGTCACGCCGATGATGGTGCTGGCCACTTGCCACTTGGTGTAGCAGAACGCCAGCGCCATCTGCGTCGGCGTCATGCCGTTGGCGCGGGCCAAGGCGTTGTAGCGGCGCGATGCCTCCAGCGCCTCAGGTCGGCCCCAGCGCTGTTTGCGCACCGATTCATACGACGCAATGCGCGCGCCCTGGGGAGCGTTGGGGCCGGTGATGCCGCTTTCGTCGTACTTGCCCGTCAGCAGGCCAAAGCCCAGGGGCGAATAGGCCAGCAGCGACACATCCAGGCGGTGGCAGGTTTCGTCCAGCCCGTTTTCCCAGGTGCGGTTGATCAGGCAATACGGGTTCTGGACGGTGGCAACACGCGGCAGGCCATGCTGCTCGGCCAGGCGCACGAACTCGTGCACGCCGTAGGGGGTTTCGTTTGACAGGCCGATGTAGCGCACCTTGCCCGCCTTCACCAGCCCGGCCAGCGCTGCCAGCTGCTCGCGTATGGGGGTTTGCGACGTTTCCTTGGCAGGGTCGTAGTACAGGTTGCCAAACGCAGGCACATGGCGTTCGGGCCAGTGGATCTGGTAGAGGTCGATCACATCGGTCTGCAGGCGGCGCAGACTGCCTTCGCACGATGCCACGATGTCGGCCGCCGTCATGCCCTTGCCCTCGCGCACCCATGGCATGCCGCGCGACGGGCCGGCCACCTTGGTGGCCACCACCAGCTTCTGGCGCGCTCCGGGGTTCTTGGCGAACCAGTTGCCGATGATGGTTTCGGTGGCGCCAAAGGTCTCGGCCTTGGCGGGCACCGAATACATCTCGGCCGTATCGATGAAATTCACGCCGCGTGCAAGCGACCGGCTCAGGATGGCATGTGAATCGGCCTCATTGACCTGCTCGCCGAAGGTCATGGTGCCCAGGCAAATGGGGGTGACATGCAGGTCACTCTGACCCAAGCGGACGGTGTTCATGCGGGGAAGACTCCAGATGGTGGGAATAAACGGGGCCTGCTGCGGCCGTGGCTGGCGATGGTACAAGCGAACGACAAAACCTGCCGAGCTCCGGACTCCTTGGTGACAGACCCGGCCACCGCGCGGCGGCGCCATCGACTTACCATTGGCGGAACATGTACCAAGTTCTCAACCCCTCGCGCAGCAGCACGGTGGCGCTGCGCCGCCTGAACTACCACGTGCGCCACTGGGGCCCCGAGCAAAGCGATCGGCCCACGCTGGTGCTTCTGCACGGCTGGATGGACGTGAGCGCCTCGTACCAGTTCACGGTGGACGCGCTGCGGCATGAACGCCGCATCATTGCTCCAGACTGGCGCGGCTTCGGCCTCACCTCCAGCACGCAGGCCGACCACTACTTCTTTGCCGACTACCTGGCCGATCTGGACCTGCTGCTGGACCACTACGCCCCCGGAGAAACCATCGACCTGGTGGGCCACAGCATGGGCGGGAATATCGCCATGATGTATGCCGGCGTGCGGCCAGGGCGGATCCGGCGCTTGGTCAATCTGGAAGGTTTTGGCCTGCCCGCATCGCGGCCCGAGCAAGCCCCCAAGCGCTATGGCGAGTGGATCGACCAGATCAAGCAGCTTCATACCGGCGACATGGCCCTCAAAACCTACGACAGCCAGGACGGCGTGGCCCGCAGGCTGATGAAGACCAACCCACGCCTTTCGGAAGACAAGGCCCAATGGCTGGCTGGCCACTGGGCCAAGCGCAACGCGCAGGGCCAATGGGAGATTCTGGGCGACCCCGCCCACAAGATCACCAGTGCCCAGCTCTACCGGCTGGACGAAGCGCTGGAGCTCTACAAGAACATTTCCGCCCCGGTCTTGTCCGTGGAAGCCAGCGACGACAGCCTGGGCCAGTGGTGGAATGGCCGCTACACGCTGGACGAATACCACCAGCGATTGACCCATGTGCGCGATTGCCGGACGGCGGTGGTGCAAGACGCGGCGCACATGCTGCACCACGACCAGCCTGCACAGGTGGCGCGTCTGATAGAAGGGTTTCTGGATTAGGCGCGCCGGATTTGAACTAAAAGTGGCTCTAGCGCTTGATAGGAAAGCGCTGCCAGCTATCATTTTTGAAAATTCAAGACAATCACCAGACTGACGGACGCTCAGTCCGACGGGCGCCAATCCACTTCGCAGGGCTTTGCAAGGGCGCTGCTGCGTCCCATGAGAAAATCGCGGGTTACTTCACAGAACACGCAGGACACGACCATGGACGCAGAACGCATCAACCTCATCGGCACCACCCTTGAAGACCTGTCCACCCGGACAGCCGAGTTACGGAGGTATCTTTGACTTCGATGCCAAATTCGAACGCCTGCGCACGGTCAACGCATCGCTAGAGGACCCTGCGGTCTGGAACGACCCAAAGAAGGCCCAGGAGCTGGGCAAAGAGCAGAAATCGCTGTCGAGCGTGGTCGTCACGCTCGACAAACTCACGCGCGAGTTGGCCGACAACGCCGAGCTCTACGAAATGAGCAAGGAGGAAGGCGATGAACCCGGGCTCCTGACCATCGAGGCTGAAACCGCCAAGCTCAAGCCGCTGATTGAAGAGCTGGAGTTCCGCCGCATGTTCAGCCAGGAGGCTGATCCGCTCAATTGCTTCGTCGACATCCAGGCCGGTGCTGGTGGCACCGAGGCCTGTGACTGGGCCAGCATGCTGCTGCGCCAGTACCTCAAGTACGCCGAACGCAAGGGCTTCAAGGCCACGGTGGAAGACGAAACCCCGGGCGATGTGGCCGGCATCAAGAGCGCCACGATCAAGATCGAGGGCGAGTACGCGTTCGGCCTGCTGCGCACCGAAACCGGCGTGCACCGCCTGGTGCGCAAAAGCCCGTTCGACAGCTCGGGCGGCCGCCACACCTCGTTCGCCTCGCTGTTCGTCTACCCTGAGATCGACGACTCCATCGAGATCAACATCAACCCCGCCGATGTGCGCACCGACACCTTCCGTGCCTCCGGCGCGGGCGGCCAGCACATCAACAAGACCGACTCGGCCGTGCGCCTGACGCACATCCCCACCGGCATCGTGGTGCAGTGCCAGGACGGCCGCAGCCAGCACAGCAACCGTGATGTGGCCTGGCAGCGCCTGCGCAGCCGCCTGTATGACTTTGAAATGCGCAAGCGCATGGAAGAGCAGCAGAAGCTGGAAGACACCAAGACCGACGTTGGCTGGGGACACCAGATCCGCAGCTACGTGCTGGACAACAGCCGCATCAAGGACTTGCGCACCAACGTGGAAATCTCGGCCACGCAGAAGGTGCTGGACGGCGACCTGGACGCGTTCATCGAAGCGTCGCTCAAGCAAGGCGTGTAAGAAATGCCGATGCGCACCGATGCCATCATCTTCGACATGGATGGCACCATGATCCACTCCATGCCATGGCACGCCCAGGCATGGGTCGGGTTTGCACGGCGCCACTGCATGTACATTGA
>JBCNOJ010000131.1:0-10868 GCA_039593925.1 Acidovorax sp. | reverse complement strand
CAGCATGAAGGCCACCGGCAGCACGAAGCCCGCGAGCACCGGCAGCAGGCAGACGGCCCAGGCCGCCGCGCAGCGCCAGCCCCGCAGGCGCTGCGGCTGCGCCTCGGCCGAGCCGGCGCGCCCGGCGCTGCCGGTGGCAAAGCGCATGCGGCGCTGGGCACGCAGCCCCAGCTGCAGCAGCGCCACGACCAGCACGAGCAGCATGGTGGCCAGCTGCGCCGCGGCCAGCCGGTTGTCCATCGACAGCCAGGCCTTGTAGATGCCGGTGGTGAAGGTCTGGATGCCGAAGTAGCTGGCCACGCCGAAGTCGGCCAGGGTTTCCATCAGCACCAGCGCTACGCCTGCTGCCACGGCGGGACGCGCCAGTGGCAGCGCTACGGCGCGGATGCGGCGCGGCAGGGGCGCGCCCAGCAGCCGTGCGGCCTCCATGAGGTGCGCGGCGCGCTCGCCCAGGGCCGTGCGCGCCAGCAGATAGACATAGGGGTACAGCGAGAATATGAAGACCCACACTGCCCCGCCCAGACTGCGCACCTCGGGCAGCAGCCGGCCTTCCAGACCGAAGGTGTTGCGCAGGCCCACCTGCAGCGGGCCGCTGAACTGCAGAAAGTCGGTGTACGCATAGGCCGTGACGTAGGCGGGCATCGCCAGGGGCAGCAGCAGCAGCCACTCAAAAGTGCGGCGACCCGGAAAGTCAAACAGCGTGACGGCTGCCGCCGTGCCCGTGCCTACGACGGCCGCGCCCAGCGCCACCAGCACGCTCAGCCACAGCGTGGTCCACGCATAGCCGGGCAGCACGGTGGCAGACATTTCGCGCAGGATGGCGCCAGCGTTGGCGTCGCCCTGGCCAATAGGCAACCAGGACGCCAGCACCGCCAGCACGGGCAGCGCCAGAAAGCCTGCGAACAGGATCAGGGGAATGGTGCGAAGGGCGGAGAAAGGCGTGCGGCGCAAGGCAATGGGCTCGGCAAGAAAATGAAGCACGCCCGCCGCCAGGAGGGCCCGGCAACGCAGAGGAATGCAAATGCGAATTTTAAGCATTCGTCACGCGCCTAGAATCACGGCATGTTTCTTGAGGTCTCCCAACTCGACGTGCGCTATGCAGGCCGCGCACAAGCTGCCGTCCAAGGCGTCACCCTCAGCCTGAAGGCGGGTGACATTGGCGTGTTGATCGGGCCCTCGGGCTGCGGCAAAACGACCCTGCTGCGCGCCGTGGCCGGGCTGGAGCCCGTGACGGGCGGCGAGATCCGCCTGACCAAAAGTGTGGTCAGCAGCGCCCACCTGAGCGTGCCACCCGAGCAGCGCCGTATTGGCATGGTGTTTCAGGACTACGCGCTGTTCCCGCACCTCTCCGTGGGCCGCAATGTGGCGTTTGGCATCCACGCCTTGCCCAAGGCCGAGCAGGCTGCGCGCGTGGCCGAGGTACTGCAACTGGTGGGCCTGGAAGGCAGCGAGCAACGCTACCCGCATGAGCTGTCGGGCGGCCAGCAGCAGCGCGTGGCGCTGGCGCGTGCGCTGGCGCCACGCCCCCAGCTCATGCTGCTGGATGAGCCGTTCTCCAACCTCGATGTGGACCTGCGCGAGCGCCTGGCGCACGAGGTGCGCGGCATTCTGAAAGCCGCCGGTGCCACCGCCTTGTTTGTCACGCACGACCAGTTCGAGGCCTTTGCCATTGGCGACGTGATCGGCGTGATGAGCGATGGCCACCTGCACCAGTGGGACGACGCGTACACGCTGTACCACCGCCCGGCTACGCGCTTCGTGGCCGACTTCATCGGCCATGGCGTGTTTGCGCCCGCCACGCTGGTGCAACGCGGCGACAACGTGGTGGCACAGACGCCCCTGGGCGAACTGACCGATCTGGAGGAATGCCCGCTGCCGGGCAGTTACCCGGGCGGCGAATGCGACGTGCTGCTGCGGGCCGACGACATCGTGCATGACGACCTGGCACCCGTGCAGGCGCAGATCGTGCGCAAATCGTTTCGGGGCTCGGAATTTTTGTACACGTTGCGCCTGGCCAGCGGCCACACCGTGCTCGCCCATGTGCCCAGCCACCACGACCACGCGTTGGGCGAGTGGATCGGCATCCGCGCACAGGTGGACCATGTGGTGACCTTCCCCAGGGCCTGAGCCTTTGAAAATTTAGGTCAAATTGGCCTTTAGCGCTTATCCAGCAAGCGCTAGCAGCTATGAAATTTGATTCATTCACCGGTGTGACGCAGTCGCGTCACAGCCGCGTCACGACACCCTACAAGAATCGGTTGCATCTCGTAACAACCAGATTCTTTGCATGTCCCACATTGACAGGCTTTACGACACCCTTGCCGCCAGCGCGGCCGACCTGCAAGCCGCGCACACGCCGCTGGCCACACGTGCCGAACACCTGAGTGCCCCGACCGAAGCGGTGTCACCCGAGCACACCAACGAGGACGTGCGCGAACTGTTCGCGCGGCACGAGTCGCTGGAAACCATGGCAGTGGTCGAGCAGGGCCGGCCCATTGGCCTTATTAACCGCAATGCGTTCATGGAGCAGTACGCGCGGCCGTTCTCGCGCGAGGTGTTTGGCCGCAAGAGCTGCATCGCTTTCATGGACAAATCGCCCGTGGTGGTGGACCAGGGCACGCCCATCGAACTGCTGGTGAAGACCGCCGTGGACGCGGGCGGGCGCGTGCTGAAAGACGGCTTTATCACCACCGCACATGGCCAGTACCTTGGCCTGGGCACGGGTTTTGGTTTGATGAAGGCCATGTCGGACATCGAAGCCGAGAAGACGCGGCAGCTCTTGTCCAGCATCAGCTACGCCAGCCTCATCCAGCGCTCGCACCTGGCCGAGTCGGACCGCGTGCTGCTGCAGCACCTGCCAGACCACGGGTTGCTGTGGGAGCCGCGCGACGTGGTGGGTGGCGACGCGTATTTCTTCCGCTCCACGCCAGACGGGCTGGTGGGCTGCTTGTTTGACTGCACTGGCCATGGCGTGCCCGGTGCATTCATGACGCTCATCGCGCTGTCTTTCCTGGAGCAGGCGATCGACCCGACGCGCAACGGCACGGCAGACCCCGGCGCGGTGCTGACGGCGATGAACCGCTACATCAAGCGCGTGCTGCAACAGCGCGCCGTCAACGAGGACACGACCGTGGGCAAAGCGTCGAGCGATGGTCTGGATGCCGCCGTGTTTCTGCTCGCCCCGGACCGGCGCAGCCTGCGCTTTGCTTCGGCCCGCCTTTCGCTGCTGGTTGCGCGGGAAGGCGACGAGTCCATCGCGCAGATCGATGGCGACAAGGTGGGCATCGGCTATGCAGAAACGCCTGACAACCAGGTGTGGGCCACGGTGGATGTGCCGCTGGGGGCGCGCAGCCTGGTGGTGGTGCCGACCGACGGGGTGATCGACCAGATCGGCGGGCCCAAGCAAATTGCGCACGGGCGGCGCCGACTGATGCAGTTAATGGCCGACCACCGTGGCGCGCACGCACGCAGCCTGTGCGCGGCCTTCACGGCCAGCTTTGCGGAATGGCAGGGCAGCCAGCGCCGCCGCGACGATGTCTCGCTGCTGGCGTTCAGCACGGAGGCCGACAACGCATGAACAGTCCCGACTTCGAACGCTTTCAGGCCAGCGCGAACGACTGTGGTGTGCTGTTCTACTACGCCGGCGAATTCACACCGGCCGTGATCGCCGCTGCGGCAGATTCGCTCAAAGCCCGGTTGGCCACCGAAGACGCCTCAGGCCCCGCCAAGCGCAAGCTGTTTTCCACCTTTGTGGAGATGGCGCAGAACATCCTGCATTACGCCGCCCCCACTACTACTGCCGAAGCCGACTCGCAGCCCGCCCCACGGGGCGCCATTGGCGTGGGGCGCGAAAACACCGACGGCCGTGCAGACGCTGCCGACAACGCCATGCATTACTGGATCGTGTGCAGCAACGCGGTGGACGTGGACTATGTGGCAAGGCTGACCGACAAGCTCAACGCCGTGCGCGCCATGAGCTTGGACGAGATCAAGCAAAGCTACCGCACGCAGTTGCGCAACCCCACGCATGCCAGCGACGACCCACTGAGCAAAGGTGCAGGCCTGGGCCTGCTGACCATCGCCCGCGATGCCTCGGCGCCGCTGGAATACAGCTTCGCCTCCACCCCCGACCCGGCCGCACGCACGGCACTCTTCCACGTCAAGGCGCGCATCTGAGCGCGCTACTACCACCGCCACCCCACCCCATTGCCTGTCCATTTCTGAAAGATCCAGCCATGCAAGCCATCAAAGCAGAACGCACCTCCGTCACGCCCGAAATCCTTTTTCTGCCCGCCGAAAGCCGCCTGGTGGTGCAGGGAGAGTGCTACCCCGAGAACCCCTTGCCCTTCTTCAACCCCATCCTGGCCACCATCAAGTCGTATCTGGAAACGCACAAGCCCGCCCAGTTCGAAGCCGAGATGCGACTGCAGTACATCAACAGCGCTTCCACCATGGGGTTGCGCTCGCTGTTTGCGTTGTTCAACGAAGCTGGCCAACGCGGCACCGATGTGCGGGTGCGGTGGGCCTATGACGCGGAGGACGACGCCATCGAGGAACTGGGCACCGACCTGGTAGAAGACTTTCACAATGTGCTGCTGGAGCACGAGCCCTTCAACGCCTAGGATTTTTTACACGAATCAAGCGGCAGGGGTGCGCTCGAATGCGGGAAGTGCGCCCACTGCTGCGCTGGCCAGGCGCTTGAGGGGGATGCCGCTGGGGCTTGGACAAGTTCGCCTCAAGACTTGCCCTTGCGCTGCAGCGCTTCCAGACCGCTCAGGTCCACCTGCGAGGCCAGGCTGCGCAAGTCCTTGATGTTGACGTTGTCACCCTCGACGGAGACCACGAGGCCGTTCTTGAGGATGGTCTTGAACTCGGCATGGCTGCCATCCTTCTCGTACCGCTGGTGCAAGGTGCGGCCGCCCTCTTGCCAAGTTTTCTCGGCGCTGGTTTGGTCTTCTTTTTCGCCTTGGACCATGCCCATGGCCATCACCGCCATCTGGCCCAGGCCTCCGGCGTCGACAATCTCCAGTCGCACCTGCTTGCTGTCGGTGCCGTACTGGGCGCTGGCTTGGCTGGTGGGCAGACCCAGCGCGGCTCCGTCGTGCACCTCCAGGCCCGTGCGGGGAAGGCCAGACAAGGTCTCGGGCAACGCCGCCTTCAACGTCTGCGCCGCGATGGCCTGACCACCGCCCAGCGCGCTGGCTGCCGCCGTGGCGGCGTTGCTTGTGGCCGCTGCAATGGCGGCGGGGTCCTGGCTCTTTTGCGCCTGCTCCATCTGGCGCGCGGCTTCTTCCATCTGCTTGCCCGCAGCTTCGAGCTTGGCGGTGTCGATGGAGACCGCACCACCCGGCGTCCTCATGCTGATCGCGGGCGCCTGAGCGCCTCCCAGAAGACCCGCGTTGCCGGGCATGAAGATGGAGCTGACGGCGCCCATGATCAGGCCCATCACGATGGCAGCCACCAGCACCACCACGGTATAGACCACCGATTTCTCAGGCGCGCTTTTCATCAGCACGGGCAGCCCAAGGTAAAGCAGGTAGATGGAATACAGCGCCGCCAGCAGGCCCAGCACGGACAAGGCCGGCAGCAGGCTGAACACACCGCCCAGCATGGCGGCCGTGCTGGCATACACCGCCACCTTGAGCGCCTGGATCGTGTTCTTTTGACCGCCAAAGCTCGGGGCCAGCGCGTCGATGATGAGCCCCAGCACGAAGATCCCCACCAGGCTGAGCACATACGACAGCACCATGTTCACAAGGCCCGAAAGCAGGGGCACGCGCACGGAGACACCAAACGCGCTGAACCCGATCAACGACAGCCCAATGAAACCGCAAACTGCCGGGATGGCAGCCAGAATCATGGCGTAGCGCGTGTACAGCGTGGCGATGTCCGTGGGCTCCGCATCGATGGCGGCCCAGGTCTCGCGGGGTTGCAAAAGGATGCGCTTGGCGCGCTCGATCAGGTTCATGGTGCCCTCTCTCTGGCAACGTGTATGGCGAATGGCTCCGGGGCGTGCCCGCGGGCCGAAACCTCGACGATAGGAGAAAAGGAGCTGCAGCAGAAGGCCGTCAGATGCATGCCTTGACAGCATCTGTGCAATATGTCCGGTTTGCATGCCAGGATTGCGCGCGCCCTAACAAGCAACGGCTGAACGTGTGAGGGCGCCCGCATGCCAGTGTGACCGCCCTGCTGCTGGCGCAAACGCGGCGAGCTGCTTTAGCCGCGCGCAGGTGGCAGGGGTACAGGTTCGGGCGGTGTCTCTGAGGGAGATTGGGCCGGTGGCGGTTCCGGCGTCTGTGCGGGGGTCTGGCTGGCAGGGGCTGGAGGCGTCTGGGCCGGGGTGGGAACGGGCGGAGGCACCGGCGAGGCCGCTGGCGCCGACGCCGGTGGCACCGCGGGACGCAGGCCTGGCACCACGGCAGGGGTGTTGACCCCTTGGGCCACAGCCGCCATGGCACTGAAGACCGTGAGGGCCCACACGGCCCATTGGCGGAAAAATTGCGCAGAAGGGGCAGACACGGCGACCTCCTTGAAAACAGATGGTGGATGAGCAGGTGGCCTCAATGGCCCTGCGCCTCTTGGCAACAGCACACCAAGCCTCGCAGGTCGAAGGAAACACCTTGAACAGGCCCTTTGCCACGCGGGCTACAGCGTGGGGCCAGTCTCCGGCTGCCATCAGAAATGCCGCGTCGGACAAGGCCGCAAGCACCCGGCGGAAGAGCGCTCGGCCGGGCCACATTCCAGTGTGTGCGCCTTTGCGCCTGAATGCGTCCGTACCAGCGTCTTGGCAATCACGCCCGGCGACCAGCCCTGGTCACCGCAGGCCGGACCCGATCAACTGCGGCGCAAGCTATCCACCTTGCCATGCAGGTGCTGCGCAAACGCGCGCCGATCTCTGCCTGCAGGCAGCTCGGGGTCGCCGTAGTGCACCACGGCCTCAATCGCAGGGGCACTCAGAGTGCGCCAAATGGAGCCTACCAGGGTCTCGTCGCCGATGTAGCTGGGCGCAAAGCTGGTCGCACCCGTGGCGCGGTCCACAAAACGCAGGCCTACCGGCTGCACGGGGGCATTGGCCACCACAGCGGCCTGCACGAGGTTGGCGTGAAAGGGCAGCATCTCGCGCCCGTCGCCCGTGGTGCCCTCCGGGAACACCGCCAGCACCTCACCGCGCTCCAGCGCCTCCTGCATGGACTTCACCATGCGCAGTGCATCACGGCGCGAGCTTCGCTCGATATACAGCGTGCCTGCGGCCGTGGCCAGCGCGCCGATGATGGGCCACCCCTGCACGTCGGACTTGGATACAAAGCGGCAGTGGCGCGCTGCATGCATCACGGGGATATCGAGCCACGAGATGTGGTTGGCCACCAGCATTACCGGACCAGTGACGGGGGGCTGGCCCTGGATGCGCAGGCCGATGCCCGCATGCGCCAGCAGCTGCAGCGACCAGGCCTGCACATGCGCATGTTGCTGGTCGGGCGAGAGCGTGGGAAAGCGCAGCGACACGATCCACACGCCCTTGGCGATGTGCGCCAGCATGCGCAGCAGCCGGCCGCAGGCGCGCAAAAACCTCATTACCTCGTCCCGGGCTGGTTGCGCACGCTGTTTCAGGCAGCGTCGAAGGCCACCTGGCCGCCGACCAGCGTCATGCGCACGCGGCCCGGCAACTCATAGCCTGAAAACGGCGTGTGCTTGCCCTGGCTGCGCAGCGCGTCGCCCTGCACCGTCCAGGCGGCCTGTGGGTCGAAGATGCACAGGTCGCCCACACCGCCTTCCACGATCTGGCCGACGCTGGCCTGCAGGGTGCCCAGCGCGTTGCCCAGCACACGGGCGGGCTCGGACGTGACCACGGCAAGTGCGCGCGAAAGCGGCACGCCGCTGTCTTGCGACCACTTGAGCGCCAGCGACAACAGCAGCTCCAGGCCCGTGGCGCCGGGCTCGGCCTCGGCGAAGGGCAGGGTCTTGGCGTCTTCGTCCACCGGGGTGTGGTCGGAGACCAGGGCGTCGATGGTGCCATCGGCCAGCGCGGCGTTGAGCGCATCGCGGTCGCGCTGCTGGCGCAGCGGCGGCGACAGGCGCGCGCGGGCATCGAAAAAGCCGATGTCCACGTCGGTCAGGTGCAACGAGTTGATGCTCACATCCGCCGTCACCTTCAGGCCATCTGCTTTGGCCTGGCGCACCAGTTGCACGCCGGCTGCGCTGCTGATGCGGCACAGGTGCACATGCGCGCCCGTGGTCTTGAGCAGCTCGAAGATGGTGTGCAGCGCAATCGTCTCGGCCGCCACGGGAACACCCGAGAGGCCCAGGCGCGTGGCCAACGGGCCGCTGGCGGCCACGCCCTTGCCCAGGTGCATCTCCTGCGGGCGCAGCCAGACGGTATAGCCATACGTGGCGGCGTACTGCAGCGCGCGCTGCAGTACCTGCGTGCTGGCCAGCGGCACCTCGGCCTGGCCGAAGCCCACGCAGCCGGATTCGGTCAGCTCAGCCATCTCGGTCAACACCTCGCCCGCCAGATTGCGCGTGAGCGCGCCCAGAGGGAACAGACGCGACTGGTGCAGCTTTTCGGCGCGGAACTTGAGCATCTCCACCAAGCCGGGTTCGTCCAGCACCGGGTCGGTGTCGGGCGGACACACCAAGCTGGTCACGCCACCAGCCACCGCAGCCGCCATCTCGGATTCGAGCATGCCTTCGTGCTCGTACCCCGGCTCGCGCAGGCGCGCGGCCAAGTCCACCAGGCCCGGCAGCACGATGCAGCCCGTGGCGTCCACCACGCGCTTGGGCGCGAATTCCGGCGGCACCCGGTTAACGCCCACGATGCGGCCGGCAGCGATGGCGATGTCACAGGTCTGGTCAAGGCCCGAGGCAGGGTCGATCACACGGCCGTTCTGGATCAGGATTTTCATGATTTCAATCCAAATTGGCTGCCAGCGCTTACTACACAAGCGCTAGCAGCTATTAAACAAATAGCAAACCATACCAGCAGCGCCCGCGCCTCAGCGGCACCCATGCGAGTGCCACCGTGGAACCGGCTTCGCCGGGCCAGGGGTGGCGTCCCCCCTTGGGGGGAAGACGCGAAGCGGCTCAGGGGGGTCACGCCTCATTCCCGGCAACGATGGACATCACGGCCATGCGCACCGCAATGCCGAAGGTCACCTGCGGCAGGATCACGCTCTGCTGGCCGTCCACCACGGCAGAGTCGATCTCCACACCGCGGTTGATGGGGCCGGGGTGCATGACGATGGCGTCGGGCTTGGCCAGTTGCAGCTTGTCCTGCGTGAGGCCAAAGCTCTTGAAGTACTCCTGGCTGGAGGGCAGCAGCGCCCCGCTCATGCGCTCGTTCTGCAAGCGCAGGGTGATCACCACGTCGGCATCCTTGATGCCTTCCTCAAGCGTGTGGCACACGCGCACGCCCATCTGCGACATGTCCGATGGCACCAGGGTGCGCGGGCCCACCACGCGCACTTCAGCGCAGCCCAGCGTGGTGAGGCCGTGAATGTCCGAGCGCGCCACACGCGAGTGCAGCACGTCGCCCACGATGGCCACGGTGAGGTTGCTGAAATCCTTTTTGTAGTGGCGGATGGTGTACATGTCCAGCAGCCCCTGCGTGGGGTGGGCATGCCGGCCGTCGCCCGCGTTGATCACGTGCACATGGGGGGCCACATGCTGCGCGATCAGGTACGGCGCGCCCGATTCGCTGTGGCGCACCACGAACAGGTCGGCCGCCATCGCGCTCAGGTTGGCGATGGTGTCGAGCAGCGATTCGCCCTTGCTGGCGGAGCTGCGCGCGATGTCGAGGTTGATCACGTCGGCCGACAGGCGCTTGGCCGCGATCTCGAAGGTGGTGCGGGTGCGCGTGCTGTTCTCGAAGAACAGGTTGAACACGCTCTTGCCACGCAGCAGCGGCACCTTTTTCACTTCGCGGTCGTTCACGCTCACGAAATTGGCGGCCGTATCGAGGATGTGCGTGACGATGTCGCGCGGCAGGCCCTCGATGGACAGCAGGTGGATCAGCTCGCCGTTCTTGTTGAGTTGGGGATTGCGCTTGTGCAGCACGGTCGGGCCTCTTTAGTCTTTGTCCTGGACTTGGAATTGGAAGGTGCCGCTGTCGCCCCGCGCGAGGGCCAGCGAATGGGAAACCGGCAGCGCCACGCGCGCCGCCGCGAAGTCGGCCTGCACGGGCAGCTCGCGTCCGCCACGGTCCACCAGCACCGCCAGGCGCACGCTGGCAGGGCGGCCGTAGTCAAACAGCTCGTTGAGCACCGCACGGATGGTGCGGCCGGTGTAAAGAACGTCGTCCAATACCAGCACGTCGGCGCCGTTCACGTCAAAGGGCAGCGTGGTCTGCGCGCTGTTGGCGAGGCCGCGCTGGGCGAAGTCGTCGCGGTGCATGGCCGACGACAGCACTCCGGCAGGCCCTTCCAGACCCAGGTCGGCCTGCAGCCGCTCAGCCAGCCAGGCGCCGCCCGAGGCAATGCCTGCCAACCGCGTGGTGGGGGTCAACATGCTGCGCACGCCGCGCAGCAGTTCGCGGTACAGCGCTTCCGCGTCCAGGACAAGGCTGCCAGCCTTGGCAGGCGCGGCGTTGGGGGGAGTGCTCATGGGAGATTCCTCAAAAACTGTTCCAGGATGATGCAGGCCGAGGCGGCATCGGCATCTTTGGCGCCTCCGGCAATGGCCTCGGTGGTGCTGTAGCGCTCGTCCACCTCAAACACCTGCAAGCCGAAGCGGCCGCGCAGTTGACGCCCAAACTTTCGGGCACGGTCGGTGTTTTCGTGGCTTGCGCCGTCTGGGTGGTAAGGCACGCCGATCACCAGGGCGTCGGGCTGCCATTCCTTGATGCGCTCGGCCACCTGGACAAAACGCGCGTCACC
>JBCNOJ010000130.1:0-10931 GCA_039593925.1 Acidovorax sp. | reverse complement strand
AACGCCGCGTGGTAGCTGCCCGTCACGTCAAAAATCCACCCCGACATCCAGCCCCCCAGTGCCATCCCCACCAGCGTGGCCATGATCACCGCGCCCACCCGGGCGCCCGCCTCTTGCGGCGCGAAATACTCGCGGACGATGATTGCGTAAGCAGGCACGATGCCGCCCTGAAACAGCCCGAACATCGCCGACACCACATACAGCGGCACCAGCCCGTCAAACGGCAAGAACAGCATCAGCCCCACACCCTGCAGCGCAGAACCCAGCAGCAGCGTGCGCACGCCGCCAATGCGGTCGCAGATCACGCCCGACACCAGGCGGCTGACGATGCCGCACGCCAGCATCAGCGACAACATCTCAGCCCCCCGCGCCGCACCAAAACCCAGGTCGGTGCAATAGGCCACGATGTGCACCTGCGGCATTGCCATGGCCACGCAGCACGCCACACCCGCCACACACAGCAGCAGTTGAGCATGCAGTGGGCGCAGGCCAAACGGGCGGCTGCGGTCTAACACCGCCAAAGGCGCGGGCTTGGCACTTGCCACACCCAGTGCAGCCGCTGCATGCTGCGGTCCCGGCGTGGTTGAGGCGGCAGATGGGGCTGTCGATGCTGCTGCGGTGGCTGTGGTTGCCGCAGCAGCAACAGCCGCATCCGCCAGCACCATCGGCGCCCGCTGGCGCATGCGCAGCGCCAACAGCAGCATGCCCGCGCCACACACCAGCCCCATCAGGACATAGGTATGGCGCCAGCCAATCGCCTCGATGCCGTGCTGCACGATGGGCGGCCACAGCGCGCCCGCAATGTAGTTGCCGCTGGCGCAGATCGCCACCGCAATGCCGCGCCGCTTGTTCCACCACAGCGCCGTGTCGGCCATCAGCGGCGCAAACGTGGCCGACGCGCCAATCAGCCCCATCAACCCATGCGCCAGCCCAAACACCAGGATGCTGCCCGACAGCCCCGCCCACACAAAGCCGCCACACACCGCCACCGCCCCCAGGCACAGCACCGGCATCAGCCCATGCCGGTCGGCCATGCGCCCCGTCCACAGTCCGCCCAGGCCCAAGCACACCATCATCAGCGTGTAGGGCAGCGATGCATCCGCACGGCCCACGCCAAACTCGGCCTGCACGGCGGGCAGCACCACCGACACCACATACATGCTGCTGTTGCCCAGGATCACGAGGCCCAGCGTGGTGAGCAAGCGCCACGCGGCCGTGCGGGAATCGATGAGGGATGCCGGGGCGGCGGTGGAGAGGGGTGAAGCGGTGCTCGGCATGCGGGGCAATTTACCCGACGGCGTTGCAGGGGCTTGCAGGGCGGCATCAGTGCGCGCTGGTCGCAAGGAACCGTGTAGCTGATCGATATGATTTTGATAGCTGGTAGCGCTTATTGGGTAAGCGCTAGAGGCCAATTTGGTTTAAATAGTCCCGGTTGTGCGCACCTTACTGCCGCGGCTCAACCAGCAACCGCGTGCCAGTTCGCTCGGCATCCAAAACTTGCGCCGCGCTGCCACACCCCCTAAAGTGCATTAACAACTGCATACAAAGATATGCAGCGCACAACATAGGGGGACGACGAGCGGTATGGCGACATTGATACCGACCAAAAGTGCGTGCCTGCCACGCATGACCAGCGGAGAAAAGCGCTTGGCCGAGAGGCTGGAAGGCAAGCTCGACGACGACTACCTGCTCTGGTACGACGTACCCGTGGGCCCGCAGCAACTGCACCCCGACTTCATCGTGCTGCACCCCAGCCGGGGCTTGCTGATTCTGGAGGTCAAAGACTTCCGCCTGAGCACCATCGTGCAGGCAGACAAGGAAGACTGGACGATTCTGGACGCCGCCAGCAGCGAGCCCAAAACCATCCAGTCCCCCTTCGCGCAGGCCCGCAACTACGCTCATGCGGTGCTCGACGCCCTGCGCGCCGACAAGCGACTGGTGCACCCTGATGGCCGCCGCCAGGGCGAAGTGGTGTTTGCCTGGAGCTACGGCGTGGTGCTGCCCCACATCACGCGCAAGCAGTTCACCGAAGCGCAGCTCGGCCAGGCCATTGCGCCCCATCGCGTCATCTGCAGCGACGAGATGACCGACAGTGTGGAGCCCGAGACTTTCCAGAGCCGCCTGTGGGAGATGTTCCCCTACGAGCGCTACCACACGCTCACCCTGCCGCAGATTGACCGCGTGCGCTGGATTCTCTTCCCGCAGGTGCGCATCCCCGAGCAGGCCAGCCTGTTCGACGAGGCCGACATGCAGGCCGAAGTGCCCGACATGCTGCGCGTGATGGACCTGCAGCAAGAGCAATTGGCCCGCAGCCTGGGCGACGGCCACCGCGTCATCCACGGCGTGGCGGGCTCGGGCAAAACCATGGTCCTGGGCTACCGCGCCGAATACCTGGCCCGCGCCCACGCCGCAGGCAAGCCCGTGCTAGTGCTTTGCTACAACGAGCCGCTGGCCGTCAAGCTCGCCGCCACCATGGCCGCCAAGGGCCTCAGTGATCGCGTGCACTGCGTCCACTTCCACAAATGGGCCCGCGCCCAACTGGTGGCCTACGGGCAAGCCTTGCCCTCAGACAACCAGAGCACTGACGCCAAGATGGCCGACATGGTCCAGCGCGTCATCAACGGCGTGGACCGGGGCCACATCCCCACCGGCCAATACCTGGCCGTGCTCATCGACGAAGGCCACGACTTTGCGCCCGAATGGCTCAAGCTCGTCACCCAAATGGTGGACCCCACCACCAACAGCCTGCTGGTGCTGTACGACGACGCGCAAAGCATTTACGAGCGCGGCCGCAAAAAGAACTTCAGCTTCAAAAGCGTGGGCATCCAGGCGCAGGGCCGCACCACCATCCTCAAGATCAACTACCGCAACACGCGGCAGATTCTGCAAACCGCCAACGCCATCGCGGGCGATCTGCTCACGGCCGAAGACCGCGACGACGACGGCATCCCCCTCGTCAAACCCGTCAGCTGCGGCCGCGACGGCCCCGAGCCCATCGTCATCAACCTGCCCACTCTGCCCGAACAGGCCGCCAAGATTGCTGATCTGCTGCAAGGCGCACATGCGGATGGCTTTGCCTGGGGCGACATGGCCGTGCTGTGCCGCGACGCCAAGGCCCGCGACCTGTGCGCCAGCACCCTCGCCAAACGCGGCCTGCCCGTGCAAAACCGCCTGGGGCCGGGCGACTACGACCCGCTGGCCAGCAGCGTGAAGGTGATGACCATGATGGTCAGCAAGGGGCTGGAATTCCCCGTGGTGGCGATACCGGGGGTGGAGCGGCTGGAGCGAACGGGGGCAGAGGCCACCGAGCCGGTAGAGGGCGCGCAGGCGCTGTCAGAGGCCGAGGCGCAGGCGCGCAGGGAGGCGGCGCGGGTGTTGTATGTGGCGGCGACCAGGGCAACGCAAAAGTTGATGCTTGGTGTTGCCAGTGAGTGTAAAAGCACTAGTTAATTCACTATGAGGTATTTGATGAACTCAGGCTCGACTCGCAGTTTATTTTCAAAGTTTTTTTTAAATCATTTTTGGGTAGGGCTTGTTATATGTCTTGTTACTATATTGATTGAGAAATCCACAGAGAAACCTAGTTTTATACAAATCTCCGCCTTTGAGTTGTTCAAAACAATTGGCATATCGGTGATGGTTGCTAGTATTTTTACCTATGCTGCGGGCAGTAGTGATTTTATGAAGCATATTCAAGGGCTTCTCGAAAAAGTTGTTACGCAACGAAGCTTTCTTGGCAATTTGGATCGCGATAGCAAGAAAAGAGCTTTGGAAACCCTTCTTCAGCCTAGCGATCAAGAAAAGGGGCTCTATTCTAAAATAAATGTTTATTATAGGAAATTCATTGATGAGGCATTCTCCATTTATGAGAAGCCAATTCGTGAGAAGTTTTCTATAAATTGCGTGGCGAGATATAGCGTGGAAAGAGGAAAAATAGTTGTTTCTTCCACATACTCATACACTCTTTATAAAAATAGCGGTGGATTTGACAATATTCCTGTGGGATTTGAAAAGGGGGAGGAGGAGTCGACAGTAGATAAAGTGCGTATCATTGGCTCAAAAGGCAATGTAATTCTCAATGAAGAGAAAATTGCACTTTCAAAAATAGATTCGAATGGGGCAAGGATAGGCCATGTCGAAATTCCTCCGGAGGGTTTGGGGGAAAATGAATTGTACGTTACCATAAATATGACAGAAGTGGGTGGGGATCACTGGTGTTTGCTGACTTTCAATAACTTGCACCCCACGAATGGTTTTGATATCAAATTGCACTGCAATGATGATATTGAAATTAGAAAATATGCGGTGTTTTTTGTGGATGCAGAATGTTTAACTGATGCGCCCCCTGATAAAAAGGGTATTCACATCACGACAAACCAGTGGATTACTGAAGGCACAGGGCTTACCGTGCTCATTTCTTTGCCTCACGGCAAAGGTAAAGAGATTTACAGCGAAGAGGCAGTAAACATAGCAGAGGCCGTTATTAGTAATTCTTCTAAGAAACCGACGTTGTAAGTGGGTTTAGTTTGTCAGCTCCTATCCTTGGCCTCAGCCACCTCACCTTCATCGTGCGCGACGTGGGCCGCACCGCCCGCCTGTTCTGCGAGGGCCTGGGCGCGCAAGAGGTTTACGACAGCCAAGGCCGCAATTTCTCCCTGTCGCGCGAAAAGTTTGTGCTGCTGGGTGGGCTGTGGCTGGCGTTCATGGAGGGGGAGCCAGCGGCACAGCGCAGCTACCGCCACGTTGCCTTTGCCGTGGCTGACGAAGACTTGCCCGCTTGCGAGGCGCGGCTGCGTGCGCTGGGGGCCGAAGTGAAGCCGCCCCGCCCACGGGTGGAGGGCGAGGGGCAGTCGCTGTACTTTTACGACTTTGACAACCACCTGTTTGAGCTGCACACCGGCACGCTGGCGCAGCGGCTGGCGCGGTATGCGCAGGGGTAGGTGGTGGTGACTTGCGGCGTTGCTATACCGTGAATTGCTTCTGATTTGATAGCTGCTAGCGCTTATTGCTAAAGCGCTAGCAGCCTATTTGACCAAGATGTAGGCGGTATTCCGCCCACCACCTTCCAGCCGCGCCAGCACGCCCCGGGCCAAGAGGTCGTTGATGTCGCGCAGCGCCGTATCGGGTGAGCATTTGGCCATCGCCGCCCATTTGGCGTTGGTCAGTTTGCCTTCCAATCCGTCCAGCACGCGGTTCAGCACCAGCGTTTGGCGGGCGTTCATGGGCGTGCCCGCCCAGCGCTGCCAGAACTGGGCTTTGTCCAGCACGCCCGCCAGTGTGGCGTCTGAGCCCTGCACGGCGCGCAGCAGGCAGCCCAGAAACCAGTGCAGCCACGGGGTCAGGTCCAGCGGGCCTTTTTGGGTGGCTTCTAGCTGGTCGTAATAGTCTTGGCGCTCGCGCTGAATCTGTGCGCTGAAGCTGTAGAAGCGTTGGTGCGTTCCCTCTGCGCGGGCCAGTGCCATATCGCCCACGGCGCGACTCAGGCGGCCGTTGCCGTCGTCAAACGGGTGCAGGGTGACCAGCCACAGGTGGGCCAGCCCGGCTTTGATGAGGGCGTCGCCCACCGGGGCGGCTTCAAACCAGTCAAAAAAGGCCTGGGTTTGCGCGGGCAGGGTGGCAGCGGGCGGGGCTTCAAAGTGCACTTTCTCTCTGCCGATTGGGCCGGACACCACTTGCATGGGGCCGCTGGCATCGGTGCGCCACCCGGCCACGGTGATGCGCATGCGCCCGCTGTAGCCGGTGGGGAACAGCGCCGCGTGCCAGCCAAACAGGCGCTCGGCGGTCAGGGGCTGGTCAAAGTTGCGGGTGGCGTCCAGCACCACGTCCACCACGCCATCCACATGCCGGTCGCTGGGGGCCAGGACTCCAATATCCAAGCCCAGCTTGCGGGCCACGGAGGAGCGCACGGCATCCAGGTCCAGCCGCTCGCCCTCAATGGCGCTGGTGGTGATGACTTCTTGCGTTAGCACTTGCAGGGTGGCCTGGTCGCGCTGCGCGAGCCCCAGCTCTGCCATGCGCCCGGCCAGCATGCCCTGTGCGCGGTGCACCTGGGCCAGTGGCGCGGCCAGGGCGGCGGCATCAAAAGCAAGATTCGGCCAATCGGGCAACTGCCAGAGGTAGCGGGGCGTGCGGGTGGAGCGGTGGTGGCGCATGCGGTGATTATGGCGGTTATTCGCCGCGAATAATGCGGTGAATCAATGCGCTTTTCGCCGCACATGTGTTGCCGCACAAGAGGCTGGCGACATGGCATTCACCGCTTGCGCTGGATTGCGTGCAGTGCACCCACATGGCTGCGCATGGTGCCCGCTATGCTCCCCACCCGACGAAACACGACACACACGGTACGCGCCATGCACGAAATCATCTGCCCCCATTGCAGCAAAGCCTTCAAGATCGACGAGGCGGGGTATGCCGACATCCTCAAGCAGGTGCGCGATGGCGAGTTTGAGCAGGCTTTGCACGAGCGGCTGGAGCTGGCCGAGCGGGAAAAGCGCGACGCGATTGCCTTGGCCAAGGCGGAGGTGACCAATGCGCTGCAAAAGGCTGCGGCGGTCAAAGACACGGAGATTCAGGCGCTGAAGGCCCAGCTGGACGCGGGCGAGGTGGAGCGGAAGCTGGCGGTGGCGGAGGCACTGGGCGCGGTGAGCAAAGAGCGTGATGCGCTGGCGAATGAGCTGGCCCAGGCACGCAGCGCTCAGCAGGCCGCAGCCCAGTTGGCCGAGGCCAAGCTGGCCCATGCGCTGCAGGCCGAAGCCGCCAAGAAGGACGCCGAAATTCAGGCGCTGCAAGCCAAGCTGGCGGCCAGCGATGTGGCGCGGCAATTGGCGGTGACGGAGGCGGTGAACCAGGCTGTGGGCGTGGTGGCGCAGGAGCGGGATGCGTTGAAGCATGACCTGAACCTCATCACCGTCAAAAACCAGCTGGAAGAGAAAGCCATCAAGGAGCAATTTGCCCTGCAGCTGCGCGACCGCGAGGGTGAGATTGAGCGCCTGCGCGACATGAAGGCGCGGCTATCGACCAAGATGGTGGGCGAGACGCTGGAGCAGCACTGCGAGATTGAGTTCAACCGCATCCGTGCGGCGGCGTTTCAGCGCGCGCACTTTGACAAGGACAACGACGCACGCACCGGCAGCAAGGGCGACTACATCTTTCGCGAGGCGGATGAGCACGGCACCGAGATCGTTTCCATCATGTTTGAGATGAAGAACGAGAGCGATGAGACGGCCACCAAGAAGCGGAACGAAGACTTCTTGAAAGAGCTGGACAAGGACCGCACCGAGAAGGCGTGCGAATACGCGGTGCTGGTGTCGCTGCTGGAGCCGGAGAGCGAGCTGTACAACAGCGGCATCGTCGATGTGTCGCACCGCTACCCCAAGATGTATGTGGTGCGGCCGCAGTTTTTTGTGCCGCTGATCACGCTTTTGCGCAATGCGGCTTTGAACTCGCTGAAGTACAAGTCCGAGCTGGCGATGGTGCGTTCGCAGAACCTGGACATCACCAAGTTCGAATCGCAGTTGGAGGAGTTCAAAGGCGCGTTTGGGCGCAACTGGCGCCTGGCGTCAGACGGGTTCGAAGAGGCCGTCAAGCGCATTGACGAAGCCATCAAGGACCTGGAGAAGACCAAGGAGGCGCTGCACAAGTCGGCCAACAACCTGCGCCTGGCCAATGACAAGGCCGAGGACCTGACGATTAAGAAGCTGACGCGCGGCAACCCGACGATGGCGGCGAAGTTTGCGGAGCTCAAGCAGGTGGGGCTGTTAGACGGGGAGTGATGGCGGCGAGCGATGTAAGCAAGCGAGCAAGTAAACAAGCATGGAAGCCAGGCAGTGCATTGCGTTGCACGGCAGCGCGGCGCCTTGACCTCTGAGGTAATCGCCGTGGTGGTCTTGAGTTTCTACAGTGGTTGTTGTGGCGGGCTGAAAGTCGGCATTCAGCCGCGCCATCCACACGCCCGTTAAAACAAAGACCAGGAGTTTTGCCATGCCCGCCTATGCCATTGGGTTGCTGACCGATCTGCAGTTTGGCCCCGACATCGTGACTTACCTGCAGCGCATCGACGCGACGCTGGTGCCTTTTGGCGGCGCCTTTCTGGCGCATGGCGCGCGGGCAGAGGTCAAGGAGGGGGTGTTCAACAGCGACTGCATCATCATCCGATTCCCCACCCTGCAGCAAGCCCGAGGCTGGTACGAATCGCCCGCGTATGCCGAGCTGATTCCACTGCGTGCGCAGCACGCGCAGTCCACGGTGTTTCTGCTGGACGGGGTTGACGGGCCGGACTATCGCGCGGATTCGTTGCTGGGCAAGCTGGGGGTGGCGGCATGAGCGGTGGGCGCTGGCCGCCTGCGCCCTCGCCGTAGCTGCGTCATCCCACAACCTCGCAACATTGCCCGTATGCAGCGCCGTGGGTCCGCAGCATCAGGTCATACCGCCACAGACGCCCCGGTCACATAGAACTGTCCACCGGCCACGTAGTGCAGCGTGCGCAGTTCGTCGGGCGCGATGTCGAACTCCCAGTGCCCGTTGCGGAACACGCGTTCGTCGGCCCAGGCGGCCACCACTTCACCGATGAACAGGTCGTAAGTCTGCTGGTTGTGGGGCTCGGGGATGACGCGGCACAGCAGCCAGGCGGCGCAGCCGCGCACCAGTGGGATGGGTGTGGGGGTGGGTGCTGCGGCGTGGCCGGGGGCATCGAAAAGCTCCACGCCATGCGCCTGCAGCTTGTGGGGGTGGGTCTTGGCACTGTCGGTGCCGATGGCCACGGTCATCGCGGCCATGGGCAGGGTGGGCAATTGCAGCGCGAACAGGCCGCTGCCTTCGACCAGCTCGCGCGTGCGGGTGGCTTTGTCCAGCACCACCGTCACCTTGGGCGGCGCAAAGTCCAGCGCGCAGGCCCACGATGCGGCCATCACGTTGTGCTGCCCGGTGTGCGCGGCCGACACCAGCACGGTGGGGCCGTGGTTGAGCAGGCGGTAGGCCTTGTCGAGCGGGACGGGGGTGAAGTGCTCGGGCGGGGTGGTGGTGTGGGTGGGCATGGGCGTGGCGGCGTGGCTGTTGAAATCGCCGAAGCCTAGCCCATGCGCGCGCTTACGCCAGGTTTGCCAGCAGATGGCGCCAAAAGTTCAGGCGCGCCTCCAGCGTGGAAACCAGGATGTGCTCGTGCAGCGTGTGTGCGCCGTCGCCATCGGCACCCAGGCCGTCGAGCGTGGGAACGCCCAGGGCGCTGGTGAAGTTGGCGTCGCTGCCGCCTCCCGTCATGGGAGCCTCTTCCAGCGTAAAGCCCGCGTGCTGGGCCGATGCCTTGGCGCGCTCCAGCAGGGCCACGGCGGCTTCGTTTCGGACCATGGGCGGGCGGTTCACTTCGACGTCGATGTCGAGCTCCATGTCGGCACCCACAGGGCGCAGCGCCTGCATCTTGTCGACCAGCTCGTCGGCGGCGCTCAGGTCGGGCAGGCGAAAGTCCACCACGCAGCGGCAGCGGTCGGGCACGGTGTTGGTGGCGGTGCCGCCTTCGATGGTGCCCACGCTCACGGTCACGCCGCGGGTGTAGTCGGTCATGGCCTCCAGCGCCAGGATCTGGTGCGCCATTTCGCGGATGGCGCTGCGGCCTTTTTCGTGCTGCACGCCGGCGTGTGCGGCGCGGCCCTTCACGCCCAGGCGCAGCATGCCGGTGCCTTTGCGCGCCGTCACGCACTTGCCGCCATTGGCACGGGCGGGCTCGCACACCAGGGTGTAGCGGGCGTTGCGCGCAAAGGCTTCGATGTGCTCGCGCGATGCGTGGCTGCCGGTTTCTTCGTCGGGCACCACCAAAAAGTCCACCGGCAACGCGGTGGCGCCTGCGGCGGCCAGGTCGCGCAGCGCCGTCAGTGCCAGGTAAATGCCAGCCTTCATGTCATAGCCACCGGGGCCATAAAAGCGGTCGCCTTCGATGCGGCAGGGGTTGGCTTGCAGCGTGCCGATGGGGTGCACGGTGTCTGAGTGGCCCAGGATGAGCAGGCCCGGCCGTGCATCGCCCGCCGCGCGGTTGGTGATGTACAGCAGCGGCCCCACGGTGGCGCCCAGTGGCGTCACCGTGGCTTGCAGGCCTGCGTCGGTGGCGTAGCGTGCCATGGTGGCCACCATGCGCGCCAGGCCTTCGGGGCTGCTGGTGGGGGATTCGCATTGCATCCACGCGGTGATGCCATCAACAAGGGATTGGGTGGTAGGAGTGGTCATGGGCGGTCTATCTGAAATGAGGGGTGGAATGCGCGCGTGCGCGTGCGCGCAGTCAGGCGGTGTGCCGGCCCGCGAGCGCGGCCAGTTGCGCCGCGTCGGGCAGGCGGTGGTGAAACCACAGGTGCGCACACACGGCCGACATGGCTTCGCCGTCGTGGCCGATGCCCGCGACGGTGTGTAGTTGCCAGGCAAACGGCAGGCCCCGCCGCGCCGCCTCGGCCTGGGCCGTGGCGAAGTAGTTGAGCGCACGCGCATAGCGGTGCGGGCCCTGGCGCAGCGCGGCGGGTTCCGAAGGCAGGTGCGGGTCGTTGGTCTCGGTGTCCTGGTCGCCCGCCAGGATGGTGAGCGGGCTGGCAAACAGACGGGCCAGGCTGTTCTCGTCGGCCGGTGTGCCGCTCAGGCCTTCGGGGAACGGCAGGTCGAGCAGCGGCAGCGTGTACCAACCTGGGTTGCCTGCGGCGACCTGGGTGAACACATCGGGCGTGAGCACGCTCAGCAAGCGGTGCACGAACTGCCCGCCGGCCGAGTGGCCGAACAGATACAGCGGCTGGTTTGCCAGCACGCCGCAGGTTTTCAAGTCGTCCACCAGCCGGGTGATCACGGCGTACGACCAGGTCTCGGGCGCCGTGGTGGGGGCGGTGTCTGCCAGGGCTGCGCGGTCGGTGGTGGCCAGCAGGTTGCCGTTGTTGTAGCTCACCACGTCGTGCCATTGTTCGTTG
>JBCNOJ010000013.1:0-23082 GCA_039593925.1 Acidovorax sp. | reverse complement strand
TCTGTGCCGGTTCAAGGAAAAGACCACGGCCGAGGCGTGACGCAGTCTCTGTTGTGACCAGAAGAAGACGGCGGGCACAAGGCGCATGGACGTGCACGACTGCGGCAGCTACGTGGAGCCCGGCGAGGTGGGGCAACTGAGCGAACGCAAAGACCCGCTCTCGGGCGAGACCATCACCAACCGCCCAAGCCGCGTGCTGCGCCCGGGCATGGTGCTCACCATTGAACCCGGCATTTACGTGCGCCCGGCCGACGGTGTGCCAGAGCGATTCCACAACATCGGCATCCGCATTGAGGACGACGCCATCGTCACCGAGTCTGGCTGCGAGCTGATCACGCGCGGCGTGCCGGTGAAGGCCGATGAGATCGAGGCGCTGATGCGATGAGCGAACCCGCAGCCAGCACCCCGCTGGGTCGCTGGCGTTTGGGCGTGCTGCTGTGGTTGCTGGGCATGCCGGGTGTGGTGGCGGTGGTGTGGGCGCTGGTGCCGCCGCTGGCTGCCAATCAGGCGCTGTTGCCTATGCCGCTGTGGGCGGTGGTCTTGCTGAGTGGTTTGCAGACGGCGGTGCTGTTGGCGGCCGCCGTGGCAGTGGGAACCTGGGTGGCGCCGCGGACAGGTCTGCAGGCGCCCGCGCTGGCGGCGTGGCTGAGCGGGCAGCAAGTGGCCCCGGCGCTGCGGCCGCAATGGATGCCGGGGTTGGTGGGCGGTATTTTTGGCGCCATCTGGTTGGTGCTGCTGTCGCATGTCGCTCCTTCCGAATTGCGGCCCGCTGATCCTGCCAGCACCATGCCGCTGCTGGTCAAGGTGCTCTATGGCGGCATCACCGAAGAACTGCTCGTTCGCTGGGGCGCCATGGGCCTGCTGCTGTGGCTGCTTTGGCGCGCGCTGCAGCGCGGGCAAGACAGCCCCCGGCCTGTGTGGGTCGCTGTGGCCGTGGTGCTCAGCGCGCTGTTGTTCGCGGCCGGGCATGTGCCCGCCGCACAGGCCATGACCGGGGTGCTCACGCCCGATGTGCTGGCCTTTGTGTTGATCGGCAACACCGTGTTCGGCCTCGTGGCGGGTGCGCTGTCTGCCCGCTGGGGGCTTGAGGCCGCGATGCTGGCCCATGTGCTGGCGCATGTGCTGTCGCATCCTTGGGTGAGATAGCCGATCCGGCTGCAACCGGTTTGCTGAGGCATGGCATGCCGGAATCTGCCAGTGATGTGGTCAATTTTTGGTTCACAGAATTTAACTATTCACTTAGTATCGATAACTATTTCTAGTTCTTTTGGCGTCTGGCGCTTACGGGTGTTGCGGCGGCAGCTATTGTTTTGGAAGCATGCATCCTGCCGTCAGCCCTTCTCCAACCTCTACTTCCCCTTGGCACCCACCCAGTAATTTGGTGACGCGCGAACTGCGTGAGCGACTGCATGGTCATGCAGGGCGTGTGGTGTGGCTCACAGGCTTGTCGGGCGCAGGCAAATCCACACTTGCCCAGGCCCTTGAGACCGTTCTGCATTCGCAAGGGCTGCGATCCTATGTGCTGGATGGCGATCAGTTGCGCCACGGGCTGAACCGTGACCTGGGCTTCAGCGAAGCGGACCGTACCGAAAATATCCGCCGCGCTGCTGAAGTAGCAAGGCTGTTTGTGGACGCGGGGGTTGTCGTCATTGCAGCGTTCATCTCTCCCTTGCGCAGTCAGCGCGATGCCGCCCGTGCCTTGTTTGCGCAGGGAGATTTTCTGGAAGTGTTTGTCAGTGCGCCTTTGGCAGTGACGGAGGCCCGAGACCCCAAAGGCCTGTACCGCAAGGCGCGCAGCGGCCAACTGCCGCAGTTCACGGGCATCGATGCACCCTACGAGCCGCCGCTGAAGCCGGAACTGGTGCTGCCCACCCACGAATTGACCCCCGATGAATGCGTTCACAGGCTGGTGGCGCTGCTGAAAACCTCCTCTTCGCCTTGAGCCATGACCCCCTGGAATTTCAAACAACCGCTTCACTTCATCTCGGGCTTGCCGCGTTCAGGTTCTACCTTGCTCGCGGGCATCCTGCGGCAGAACCCGCGCTTTCATGCCGCCATGAGCAGCCCCGTCGCCGGTCTGATCAGCGGTGCCTTGGAGCAGATGGGGGCCGGTACAGAGTTATATGCGTTTTTTGACGAAGCCAAACGCAAGGCGATCTGCCGCGCGCTGATTGGCGCGTACTACGCCGACAACAGCCGCCCCGTCATTTTCGACACCAACCGCCAATGGACTGCCCGCATGCACCAGCTTGCGCAGTTGGTAGACGGGTTCAAGGTGATTTGTTGCGTGCGCAACCCCGCATGGGTCATGGACAGCTTCGAGGTCATTCACCGCAAGAACCCGTTTGACTACAGCCGCATGTACAGCGCCAGCGCGCGGCAGACCGTGTACACGCGCTGTGACGCCATGATGTCGTCGGTGGGAGCGGTGGGCAGTGCATGGACAGCGCTGAAAGAAGCCTATTACGGCGAGTTTTCCGACCGCCTGCTGCTCGTGGACTATGACCTGCTCACCCAGCACCCGCAGCGCACGCTGGAACTGATCTACGGTTTCATTGGCGAGCCTTCGTTCGCGCACGATTTCGACAACGTCGAGTATTCGGAAGGTGAATTCGACCAGCACCTGGGCGTCAAGGGCCTGCACGACGTGAAAAAGAAAGTCGCCTTTCAACACCGCCGCAGCATCTTGCCGCCCGACCTGTTCGCCAAGTACCAGGACATGGACTTCTGGCAGGACCAGACCGGCACCCGCGCCCACATCATCGCCCCCAAAAAAGCGGCACCCCCCAACCCTGCCTGAGGAACAAGCCATGGCTCGCCATCACCACCTGCTCTCCAGCCTGCCCGCTCTGCTGCTGCCGCTGGGCCTGTTCAGCGCCCCCGCTGCCCATGCGGGAGGCAGTTACCAGCGCAGCTATGCGAGCGCGCGTCGAGACACGGCTGACAGCAGCGCCTTTGACCCTTGGGTCCGAAACCGCGCCGCCATTCGCCTGCCCCAGGCTGCAGCGCATGCCGACGACCTTGTCATCACTGCTGCCCAGGGCGTGCGCGAACTGGTCGTTATCGACTCCGCTGTGCCCGACAAGGCCGTTTTCTACCGGGGGCTGAAGCCGGGCGTGGACGTGGTGGAGATCGACGCATCCAGACCCGGGCTGGAGCAGCTCAAACAGGCTTTGGCCCCCTATCAGGGGCTGGCGGCGCTGCACATCGTCTCGCATGCCGAAGACGGCGTTTTGCATGTGGGCAGCAGTCGTGTGGATGCGCAGGCGCTCAAGCAGGACATGGATATCTTCGCGTCGCTCAACGGGGCTCTGGCCGATGGCGCCGATTTATTGCTCTACGGTTGCGATCTGGCCCATGGCGACAAAGGTGAGGAACTGCTGGAGGTGATTCGCAGCAATACCCACCTGGATATTGCTGCGTCCACCAACAAGACAGGCAACGTAGAGCAAGGGGGTGACTGGGAGCTGGAAATACAGCGGGGAGAGATTACTTCTGCGCTCGCGTTCTCTGAAAAAAGCCTGCGTGATTTCTCTGCAGTGCTGGCGCCAACGACCTATAACAGCCTCAGTTTCTGCTGGGGGCCCGCTGCGCCCGGCTACGGTGCGGGAGGCAATGGCGACATGTGTGCCGGGCCACTCACGTCGCAGGATGGCAACATGGTGATCAGCGCTGCTCCAACGGCTGTTCTTGCGGCAGGACCAAACTGGGGGGTGGGGTACAGCCTGATCACTCAGGATTCCTCTATAGGCGTGACCAGTGGTTGGCTCCAGTTCTCGGCAGATGGTACGAACCTGTCTGCGTTCAAGCTGTCGAGCGTCACCCGGGGTTACACATGGGGGCACTCTTGTCAAAGCATCACGGTGACGGGCACGCGCCAATCTGACGGCACTTCGGTATCGGACAGCCTCAGTGGCGCGGCAGTGCCGTATGGGAACGATGCTGTTCATACGCCCATCAACCTGGCGGATGTTGCGCTGACATCGGTCCAGGTGCAGTTTGATAACTGCAGCCAACATATGGGTTTTTTCAATCTGCGCAGCTTCACCATTGAACCGGCCTCTATCAATAGTACGCCGGTCAATAACGCCCCTCCTGCAATCACGGGAACGGCCACTGTGGGCAATTCTTTGACTAGCAGCGCAGGTTCATGGACTGATGCAGACGGTGACAGCCTTGCGTTCACATACCAGTGGTACCGGGCGGACGACAGCGTTGGCACTAACCAGGTTGCTATCTTCGGCGCCACCGCCCCCAACTACACCCTCACCACCAACGATGCGCACAAATACCTGCGTGTGAGGGTCACGGCCAATGATGGCAACGGCGGCATCCAGACAGCCAACTCCGACTTCACGCAAGTCAGCAACTCTGCACCGGTCAACAGCATGCCGCCCACTGTCTCGGGCACTGCCACTGTGGGCAATGCGCTGTCCACCTCCAACGGCACCTGGTCGGACGCGGATGGTGATGGCCGCACTTATTCCTACCAGTGGTATCGGGCTGACGACAACAGCGGCACCAACCTGTCGGCCATTGGCGGCGCCACCAACGCGAGCTATACCTTAACCACCGCTGACGCGCGCAAATATCTGCGTGTGGTGGTAACGGCCAACGATGGCAACGGCGGGATCACAGCGGCCAACTCCGCCTACACGCAGGTCACCAATTCGGCGCCAGTGAATACGGTGGCACCGGCGGTCAGCGGCACCGCAGTCGTGGGCAATGCGCTGTCCACCACCACCGGCACCTGGACGGATGCGGATGGTGATGGCCTCACTTACACATACCAGTGGTACCGGGCCGACGACAACGGCGGCACGAACCTGGCGGCCATTGGCGGCGCAACCAACGCGAGTTACACACTGACTGTGGGCGATGCCAGCAAGTACGTGCGTGTGGTGGTCACGGCCAGCGATGGTCAGGGAGGCACTCAGGCCGCAAACTCGATTTACACGCAGGTCGAGAGCGTGTTGCCGGGCGCCCCCACCGGAGTGGCGGCTGCTGCGGCTCCTGGGCAGGCCGAAATCAGCTTCATTGCGCCGGTCACCACGGGCGGTAGCGAGATCACTCGCTACACGGCAACGGCCACACCTGGCGGGCAGTCGGGCTATTGCGATATCGCACCCGGCTCACCGGCGGGCTCGGTGTGTACGGTCACTGTGACCGGCTTGACCAACGGAACCAGCTACACCTTCACCGTCCGGGCTACCAACACCAACGGTGTGGGGGCCGATTCGGCGCCGTCGAATGCCGTGGTGCCACGTTTGTTGCAGGTGGATGCCGCTCCGGGCGCTGTGCCTGGGATGGCCGGTGCGGCCACTGCGACTCTGTCGGGCGGTGGGGCCACGTGCACGCTTCAGCCGGGCGGTGGTGGCGGCTTTGGCCCGGCAAGCCAAGTACCTCCAGGCTTCCAGGCGCCACATGGACAGTTTGCGTTTGCGGCGGTTCAGTGTGCTGGCACGGTGACCCTGACACTGCAGTACCCTCAGCCCCTTCCTGCCAGCATCCGCTTTCGCAAACCGGACGGCGCAGGCGGATGGTTTGACCCGCAAGACGCCGCCACCTCTCTGAACGTTACCGTCAGCCCTGATCGCCGGACGGTGATTTATGACATCACCGACGATGGGCTGGGCGATACGGAGCGCACGACGCCCGGTGCGATTTCGGATCCGTTTGTGCCTGTGCTTCTGGCCGCGCCTGCATCGGGGGTGCAGGGAATCCCCACACTGGGTACGTGGGGCTTGACGCTTCTCTCAGCTCTTGCCGGCCTGTTGGGCATGAGGCAAGTGCGGCGGCGCCTCGATGAATCCAAGTGATTTTCGGCTCTGGCGCTTGCTGGTCAAGCGCGAATAGCTATCAAAATTGGAGTGCTACAGGACGCGGGTGGTAACTGAGCGGTAACCGCTTCGTGTGAGAATTGAAATTCAATTACACGACCCGCTTCTTTGCCATGAAACCAGGAGACTTTCCCATGCCCACGCGCCGCGCCACCAAGATCGTTGCCACCCTCGGCCCCGCCTCCAGCGATCCGGCGTTGCTGGAGGCGATGATCCGCGCGGGCGTGAACGTGGTGCGGCTCAACTTCAGCCATGGCAAGGCACAGGACCATATTGATCGCGCTGCCACGGTGCGCGCGGCAGCCCAGCGTGCGGGCCGTGAGGTGGCCATCATGGCCGACCTGCAGGGCCCCAAGATCCGCGTGGGCAAGTTTGCCGAGGGCAAGGTGATGCTGGAGTCCGGTGCGCAATTCGTGCTGGATGCCTCCCGCATCGAGCTGGGCGACATCAACGGTGTGGGGCTGGACTACAAGGAGCTGCCGCGCGATGTGAAGGCGGGCGATGTGCTGTTGCTCAACGACGGGCTGATCGTGCTGACGGTGGATGCCGTGCGTGGCGAAGCGGTGCACACCACCGTGAAGGTCGGCGGCGAGTTGTCGAACAACAAGGGCATCAACAAGAAGGGCGGCGGCCTGACGGCGCCAGCCCTTACGGCCAAGGACATGGAAGACATCCGTACGGCGATGAGTTTCCAGGCCGACTATGTGGCGGTGAGCTTTCCGAAGAACGCGACCGATATGGAGATGGCGCGCCAGCTGTGCAATGTGGCGGCGTCCGAGTTCCGCCACAAGCCTGGCCTGATTGCGAAGATCGAACGCGCCGAGGCCATTCCGCACCTCGAATCCATTTTGCGTGTGAGTGACGGCATCATGGTGGCGCGTGGCGACCTGGCGGTGGAGGTGGGCAATGCCGCCGTGCCCGCGCTGCAAAAGAAGATGATCCGCATGGCGCGCGACATGGACAAAGTCGTCATCACCGCCACGCAGATGATGGAAAGCATGATCACCAACCCGGTACCCACCCGGGCCGAGGTGAGCGATGTGGCCAATGCTGTGCTGGACGGCACCGATGCCGTGATGCTGAGCGCCGAAACGGCTGCAGGCCGCTACCCGCTGGAAACCGTGGACGAAATGGCCACCATTTGCGCTGCGGCCGAGGCGGCAGAAGACCACCAGCTGGATGCCGACTTCACCGGCCAGACCTTTGGCCGCATCGACCAGTCCATCGCCATGGGCGCGCTGTTCACGGCGCACCACCTGGGTGCCAAGGCCATCGTGGCCATGACCGACAGCGGCGCCACAGCGCTGTGGATGAGCCGCCACAGCATTGATATTCCCATCTACGCGCTGACGCCCAAAGTGACCACGCAACGCAAGATGGCCATGTACCGCAACGTGCGCCCGCTGCTCATGGATACGAGTGCCGACCGCGACACAGCGCTGGAGCAGGCCGAAGGCCACCTCAAGAGCCGCAACATCGTGCAAAAGGGCGATGTCTATGCGATCACCTGCGGCGAGCCCATGGGCGCGCCCGGCGGGACCAACATGCTGAAGATTTGCGTGGCCAACTGAGTTGGATGGACGACGGGTGGCTCTGAGCCACCTGGCCATTTTGGGGTGCCGGGCTAGTCGGGCTTGACCGCGCTCACGGGCAGTGGTGTCACCCAGGGCGCTGCGCGGCGGCGCACCCGCAAAACCACTGCCCAATGGACGCTGTAGGCTGCGATGACACCCGCCAGTGCGCCCGCCGCCACATCCGACGGAAAGTGCACGCCCAGGCTGACGCGGCTCCACGCCATGGCAAAAGCCACCAACCCGGCGGGCATGGCCACCGTGCGCAAACCGCCCAGCGCCAGCCCCGCAGCCAGGGCGAACGCCGCGGCCGTGTGCATGCTGGGGAAACCGGCGCGTGCGGCATGTTCGATCCACTGGTGGCCAATGCCCAGCTGCGCAGGGCGCGGCGCTGCGATGGCGTGGCGAAGGAGCTGCACCATCACCCATGCCGAGGCCATTGACGCCAAGGCGATGAGCACGGCCCGCCGCTGAGCCGCCGATCCCGCAGCGACGAGGGCCAGCAGCACGCCCGCCATCACGTAGGGAACCTGTGCCGACACCCAGCGGGCCGAGTCGATCACAAAGGGCGCGGTTGCCGTATCGGCGTTGATCGCGTGGAACAAGGCCAGATCAAGTGGGAGCACGGGAGGAATCCTCTGGCGGGCGGGTGTGTGCAAATGCGGGCAGCCGCGGGCGCAATGCCGTCGCAGCGAAGTCGCACAGCCACCCGGTGGTCCAGCAGATCCAACCCGTCCACAGCGTGTGGCTCATGAAGTGTGCGCCGCGCACCTGTTGCGCTGCCCCCAGAACCAAGCCCGACAGCAAGGCTGCTGCCAGCCACCAGCGGGCGGCGCGGGGTTGGTGGTGGCGCAGCGCGAAGTACCCGCCGACAAAAGCAAAACCGGCCGACGCGTGGCCTGCGGGAAAGCACCGCCCGCCCCCGCCATCCAGCACACCCAACGCCCAGTGCGATGCGTAACGCGCCACGCCGCCGAACTCCGCCAGATCCCACGGGCAGCTGGTATTGCTGAGGTTTTTGGTGATACTGATGACGGCCAAGGCGAGCAGCGCGCTCAGCGCCATCTGCAGGCGCCCGACGGTATCCAGGCGCCGAAGCACGCCCCGCGGCCACCACACACCCAGCGCCAGCAGCAGCACCAGCGCCCAGCCCAGGCGGCGGGCGTCCTCGTGCAATACCTGCACGAAGAACCATTGGTCCCGCATGGGGAAGCCGGTGGCGCCTCCGAAAAAGTGAGCAAGCGCCAAGTCTTGCCCGCCCGTATCCCAGGCAATCAGGAGCAACAGGCCTGCAAATGTCCAGAGCAGGGTGCTGTAGTGAAAGGAGTTGGGGCGCGCGTCGGGGGCGCGAGAGGCTTGCATGGGCCGAACCATAGGGGGCGGCTCTTAACGCCGTCTTAATACCCCGGGGTGGGTCACTGTTGCGCCTGCTGCCCCGGGTGCCGCGTGGCAAAACTTTGCATGCAAACCCGTGCTGCAAGGTGACAATGCGCGGATGCGAATACTCGTGGTGGAAGACGATGCGGGCATTGCCAGCGGGCTGCGAACCAATCTGCAGCAACGCGGCTATGCGGTGGATGTCTGCGATGGCGTTGCCAGCGCATGGAGTGCTTTGCGCACCGAGCGCTTCGACGCCGTGCTGCTGGACCTGGGGCTGTCCGACGGAGATGGCAGCGAGCTGCTTCGCCGCCTGCGTCTGAGCCCTGTGGCTACGGGGCACGCGGCGGCGCTTCCCGATCCGGCCACGCCGGTCCTGATCGTGACCGCGCGAGACCAGGTGCACCAGCGGATCGCAGGGCTGGACCTTGGGGCCGATGACTATCTGACCAAACCTTTCAACGTGGACGAACTGGATGCGCGGCTGCGTGCGTTGCTGCGACGTGCTGCCGGGCGCACGTCGCCCACCATCCGCCATGGCGACATCGAGCTGGACCCTGCTGCGCGCACCGTGCGCCAAAAGGGCAAGCCCATCGACATGTCGCCGCGCGAGTTCTCGGTGCTGCTCGTGCTGCTGGAGTCGCGCGGCCGGGTGTTGTCGCGCCAGCAGATCGAAGAGCGCTTGTACAGCTGGGATGCCGCGATCGAGAGCAACGCTGTGGAAGTGCACATCCACCATCTGCGCCGCAAGCTGGGCAGTGCCTGTATCCAGACCATGCGCGGCGTGGGCTACTTCATGCCGCAGGAGGAGCGCCCGTGAACGCCTCCGCAGCGCCACGGCCGCCGGCGCCCTCGCTGCGCAAGCCGTCGCTTACCCGGCAACTGCTGTTGTGGTCGTTGGGTGCGTTGGCCATTGTGTGGGCGAGTTTCGTGTTCATTGGCTACAAAACCGGCGTGCATGAGGCCGATGAGCTCACGGACGGCCACCTGGCGAGCGTGGCGGCATTGCTTCTCAACCTGCGTGCTACTGAGGCCATGCACGGCCCGCAGATTACGCAGCGCGCACCCACGCCCTGGCTCAAGTCCCACGACTACCAGCAGTCGATCAGCGTGGTTCAGTGGGATGCGCAGGGCAATTTGCTGACGGTGAGCGGCGCTGCGCCTGCCCCCATGTTCACCGATATCGAGGGATTCGCTGATCTGACGCTGGGCCCTGACGCCGTGCCGTGGCGCAGCTTTTCGCAGTGGGATGCGAAGCGCACCCGCAAGATCATGGTGCTGCTGGAGCTGCGTGAACGGGACGAGCTGGCTGAGGACATTGCCGAGCAGATGATTGAGCCGGGTCTGTGGCTGCTGCCGGTCGTGTCGCTCGCGCTGGGCCTTGCGTTGTGGCGCGGGCTGCGGCCGCTGTATGCGCTCTCGGCCGATGTGGCGGCGCTGGACCCCACCAGCACACAACGCCTGGCTTCGCGCCACGCCTGGAGCGAGTTCGAATCGGTGGTGGCCTCCATCAACACCCTGCTCGACCGGCAGCAGGCCGCCATGGTGCGCGAGCGCCGCCTGGCCAATGAAGTGGCCCACGAGCTGCGCACGCCGCTTTCCTCCATTGCCTTGCAGGCCAGTGCGTTGGCAGGCGCCCTGGACGAAGAGGCCCGCGCGCAGGCCGTGGCGCGCATCGGGCAGGATGCGCTGCGCGCCGGGCACGTGCTGAGCCAGTTGCTGTCGCTCGCGCGTGCCAGCCGCGCGGAGCTCCATGAAGCCAAGGCGCCGGTCGATCTTTGCGAAGTGGCCCGCGCCGTGTGTGCCGACTACGCGCAGGCGGCCTGGCAGCGGGGCGATGAGATCGCGCTGCAGGCGCCAGCGGCGCTCACCGTTTCGGGCCATGCGGTGCTGCTGGACATGGCGGCGCGCAATCTGGTCGAAAACGCGCTCAAGCACACGCCAGGGGGAACGCGCATTTCAGTACAGCTTGGTGATGACGAGGGCGCAGGCGTCTGGCTGCAGGTGTGCGATGACGGCGGCAGAGACCGTGCGGACATGTTGATGAAGGAAGGTGGCACTCCGCCTGTGGACAGCTTGCATCTGGGGCACGAAATCCTGCGCCGTGTGGCAGACATCCACGGTGGGCGCTTTGGCCCTGCGCCAGCGCCAGCCCCCTTTACCACCTGCTACCGCTTGGATTTGCCGCGGCCGGCCGTCACGGGTGCCGGTTAAAATTGCGAGTTACCAAGCGGTTACCACCGCCGCGCACGGCTTTGAACAGGCCAAACCCGCGCCTTCCTCAACCCTTACGGACCCTACGACCATGCCCCTCGTTTCGATGCGCGAACTGCTCGACCATGCCGCAGCCAACAGCTATGGCATTCCCGCTTTCAACGTCAACAACCTGGAGCAGGTCCAGGCCGTGATGGCCGCTGCCGACGAGGTCGGCGCCCCTGTGATCCTGCAGGCCAGCGCAGGCGCCCGCAAGTACGCCGGCGAGCCCTTCATCAAGCACCTCATCCAGGCCGCCGTCGAGGCCTTCCCGCACATCCCGCTGGTGATGCACCAGGACCACGGCACATCGCCCAAGGTCTGCGCTGGCGCCATCGACCTGGGCTTTGGTTCGGTGATGATGGACGGCTCGCTCAAGGAAGACGGCAAGACCCCTGCATCGTTCGACTACAACGTGGACGTGACCCGCAAGGTCGTTGAGATGGCGCACAAGGTCGGCGTGACGGTGGAAGGCGAATTGGGCTGCCTGGGCAACCTCGAAACCGGTGAAGCCGGTGAGGAAGACGGTATCGGCGCCGAAGGCAAGCTCGACCACAGCCAGATGCTGACCGACCCCGAAGAAGCCGCCGTGTTCGTGAAGGCCACGCAGCTCGACGCATTGGCCATTGCCATCGGCACCAGCCATGGCGCTTACAAGTTCAGCCGCAAGCCCACGGGCGACATCCTGGCGATCAGCCGCGTGAAGGAAATCCACCAGCGCATTCCCAACACGCACCTGGTGATGCATGGCTCCTCCTCGGTGCCTGCCGAACTGCTGGCCATCATCAACCAGTACGGCGGCAAGATGAAGGAGACCTACGGCGTGCCGGTGGAAGAGATCCAGGAAGCCATCAAGTACGGCGTGCGCAAGATCAACATCGACACGGACATCCGCCTGGCTATGACCGGCGCAGTGCGCAAGTTCCTGGCCGAGAACCCCGACAAGTTCGACGCCCGTGAATGGCTCAAGCCCGCGCGCGAAGCCGCCAAGCAGGTCTGCAAGGCGCGCTACCTGGAATTCGGCTGCGAAGGCCAGGGTGCCAAGATCAAGGGGGAAAGCCTGCAGGTGGTGGCCGCCAAGTACGCACGCGGTGAACTGGCCCAGGTGGTGAACTGAGCGGCTTTCTTGCGGGGCCGTGATTCCTCGCGCAAGCACCGAGCCCGGCCGATCTCCATCGCCGGGCTTTTTTGTTGGCAGGTCGCCTGCTGATGGTTGGGGAGTTCCCTCTACATCAGACAAAGGCGACAGCCATAAGAACATCTTCATGTAAGCTCGCGGTCAGTTTGCGCTGGCCGAGCTGTGCAAAGGCCTACTCCCTCATGACTTCGACGATTTCCAAGTTCCGATTTCTGTTCTCGTTGCCCTGCGCACTGATGCTGGTGGCCTGCGCTCCGATGACCGTCCCGCCCAAGGCCGAATACCCTGTCGGCCGTTCGCGGCTGGTGTTGCCGCCCGGCGCCTGGCAAGACCTGGGCGCCACCGATGTGGCTTTGCCGCTGTTGCCCGGCCCCGGCACCACGGTGCCTCTGCAGACCCGTGCGGTGGGCCTGCGTGGTGCCCAAGGTGAATGGCTGGCCGTGCTGCGGGTCCAGACCAATCGCAGCGGCGATATGCCCCGCCCTGTGCTGTGGTCGGGCTACTGCCCTCAGCAAAAGGATGTGCTCGTCGACGATGCGGCCGCCAGCAGCCCCGTGCGCGCGGATTGCCTGCGTTTCAAGCGCTGGGCCAGCAGCGCGCAGTGGCTCGACAAAAACCAGCCTGAATTGGCGCAGTGGCTCGACGGCCGACAAATTGCGCTCAAGCAGCCATATTCGTATTTCAGCTACCGCTTTGCCACCGAAGGTGGCGCGCTCGTGGAGCTGGATGGCCTGGTGGACCACCGACTGCTGCGTCCCAAGACCCAGAACAACGAAGAATTTTTGACGTCGGGCCGCCCCGCGCAGCGCTGGGTTGAGGACTTGGCCCAGGCCGCGCGCCTGAGCGTTGGCATGGTGGACGGCTTCCTGGCCATTCCGCCATTCCCGTTGCCCGCGCCCGTCTCGACGCCTTAGCGCCTGCGCTCTCCCTGGCGGCATGGCGGAAAACAATTACGACACTAGAGGAGACCTCTCATGCAGACTAGCCACCCCCCGCAACGCATTGGCGTGCCACGGGAGACCTTTCCGCTTGAAAAGCGCGTTGCCACCGTCCCGGACGTCGTGGAGAAGCTCGTCAAGCTGGGGTTTCGCGTAGCGATCGAATCGGGGGCTGGCGAGGCAGCCAACTTCAGCGACGACGCATACCGTGCCGCGGGTGCCGAGGTGTTGCCCGATGCGGCTGCGCTGTGGGCTGCATCAGACATCGTTTTCAAGGTGCGCCCGCCCAGCAGCGATGAAGTTGCGCTCATGCGCGAGGGCACCACGCTCATCGACTTCATCTGGCCCGCCCAGAACCCCGATCTGATGCAGCAACTGGCCGCGAAAAAGGCCACGGTGCTCGCCATCGACTGCCTGCCGCGCACGCTGTCACGCGCTCAGAAGATGGATGCGCTCACTTCTACCGCAGGCGTGAGCGGCTACCGCGCCGTGATCGAGGCCGCCAACGCTTTTGGCCGGTTCTTCAATGGCCAGATCACGGCCGCCGGCAAGGTGCCGCCTGCCAAGGTGTTCATCGCCGGTGCTGGCGTTGCGGGACTCGCAGCCATTGGCACGGCGGCCAACCTGGGCGCCATCGTGCGCGCCAACGACACGCGCGCCGAGGTGGCCGACCAGGTCAAGTCGCTGGGCGGTGAGTTCGTCAAGGTCGATTACGAAGAGGAAGGCTCGGGCGGCGGCGGCTACGCCAAGGTCATGAGCGAGGGCTTTCAGGCTGCGCAGCGCAAGATGTATGCGGAGCAGGCCAAGGAAGCCGACATCATCATCACCACCGCGCTGATTCCGGGCAAGCCCGCGCCAAAGCTCATCACCGCCGAGATGGTGCAGAGCATGAAGCCGGGCAGCGTGATCGTGGACATGGCCGCCGAGCAAGGCGGCAACTGCGAGCTGACAGTGCCCGGCGAGGCCGTGGTGCGCCATGGCGTGACCATCGTCGGATACACCGACCTGGCCTCGCGCCTGGCCAAACAGTCTTCCACCCTCTATGCGACCAACCTGCTGCGCTTGACGGAAGAGCTCTGCAAGGCCAAGGACGGCGTTGCCGTGGTCAACATGGAGGACGATGCGATCCGCGGCCTCACCGTGGTCAAGGACGGTGCCATCACCTGGCCCGCCCCGCCGCTCAAGCAAGCCCCAGCCCCTGCACCGAAGGCTGCAGCGCCGGTTGAGCAGAAGAAGAGCGGACACGGCCATGGCGCCAGCGCGCCACTGCCCGCCAAGACGTTGGCCATCCTCTTCGCCGTGGCTGCCGTGGCCTTCTGGTTCATCGGCGCCTACGCGCCTGCCGCATTCCTCGGCCACTTCACGGTGTTCGTGCTGGCCTGCTTCATCGGCTACATGGTGGTGTGGAACGTCACGCCTGCGCTGCACACGCCGCTCATGAGCGTGACCAACGCCATCTCCAGCATCATCGCCATCGGTGCGCTGGTGCAGATCGCGCCACCGGAGGCAGGGGTGAACGGGCGGCCCGACGGACTCATCCTCTGGCTGGCTTTTGCCGCCATCGTGCTCACCGCCATCAACATGTTCGGGGGGTTCGCGGTCACGCGCCGCATGCTCGCCATGTTCCGCAAGTAATCCATACGACAAGAACAACGAGGAGCACAGAACATGTCCCAAAGTCTCGCCACCATGGCCTACCTGGGTGCGGCCATTCTTTTCATCCTGAGCCTGGGCGGGCTCTCCAACCCCGAAACCTCGCGCCGCGGCAATTTCTTTGGCATGGTCGGTATGGCGCTGGCAGTGCTGGCCACGGTGTTCGGTCCCCGGGTCAGCAGCGGCGGCATCGCCTGGATCATCGCGGCGCTGGTCATCGGCGGCGGCATCGGCCTTTTTGCTGCCCGCATCGTCAAGATGACGCAGATGCCCGAGCTGGTTGCACTGATGCACAGCCTGGTGGGCCTGGCGGCCTGCCTGGTGGGTTTTGCGAGCTATGTCGATACCTCGATCCAGCTACAGGGCGCAGAAAAGATCATTCACGAGGTGGAGATCTATGTCGGCATTCTGATTGGTGCCGTCACGTTCAGCGGATCGCTGATCGCCTTCGGCAAACTCAACGGCAAGATCGGCGGCAAACCACTGTTGCTGCCGGGCCGCCACTGGCTCAACCTGGCCGCGCTGCTGGTGGTCATCTGGTTTGGCCGCGAGTTCCTGCGCGCTGAGACGGTGGAGCAGGGCATGGTGCCGCTGATGGTGATGACGGCGATTGCGCTGCTGTTCGGCATCCACATGGTCATGGCCATCGGCGGCGCTGACATGCCGGTGGTGGTGTCCATGCTCAACAGCTACTCAGGCTGGGCGGCGGCGGCCACCGGCTTCATGCTCAGCAACGACCTTCTCATCGTGACGGGCGCGCTGGTGGGTTCTTCTGGCGCCATCCTGAGCTACATCATGTGCAATGCCATGAACCGCAACTTCATTAGCGTGATTGCGGGGGGCTTCGGCTCCGGTGCGGGCACGCCGGCCAAGAAGGGCGAAAAGGGTGAAGTGGCCGAACCCCAGGGCGAAGCCGTGCCCGTGAGTGCTGCCGAGACCGCCGAGCTGCTGCGCGACGCCAAGAGCGTCATCATCGTCCCCGGCTACGGCATGGCCGTGGCCCAGGCGCAGCACACGGTGAACGAGATCACCCAGACGCTGCGCGCCAAAGGCGTCACGGTGCGTTTCGGCATCCACCCGGTGGCGGGCCGCATGCCCGGCCACATGAACGTGCTGCTGGCCGAGGCCAAGGTGCCCTACGACATCGTGATGGAGATGGACGAGATCAACGACGACTTCGGCGATACCGATGTGGCCATGGTCATCGGCGCCAACGACATCGTGAACCCCAGCGCGCTGGACGACCCCACCAGCCCCATCGCTGGCATGCCGGTGCTGGAGGTTTGGAAGGCCAAGACCTCCATCGTGATGAAGCGCTCCATGGCGTCGGGCTACGCGGGGGTGGACAACCCTCTGTTCTACAAGGACAACAACCGGATGTTGTTCGGCGATGCCAAGAAAATGCTCGACGAAGTGCTCGCCACCCTCAAAAGTGGGCAGGCATAATTCCCCTGCGAAAAAAGCACGACCGTGCTGAAAGCGACAGCACGTTTTCCATGGCCTCGAAAAACTGACTAGGAGACAACGCAAATGACCGACCGCCCGTGGCTGGCTGCCTACCCCCAAGGTGTACCTGCTGACATCGATATCTCGCAGTACCCCTCCCTTGTGGCCCTGATGGACGAGGCCTTTGCGAAGTACGCCAACCGCGTGGCCTACAGCTTCATGGGCAAGGACGTGACGTATGCCCAGACCGATTCGCTCTCCAGCGCGTTTGCGGCTTATCTGCAGGGCCTGGGCCTGGTCAAGGGCGACCGTGTGGCCATCATGATGCCCAACGTGCCGCAGTACCCCGTCACCGTGGCCGGTATCCTGCGCGCTGGGTTCGTGGTGGTCAACGTGAACCCGCTGTACACGCCGCGCGAGCTGGAGCACCAGCTCAAGGACTCGGGCGCCAAGGCCATCGTCATCATCGAGAACTTTGCCGCCACGCTGCAAAGCTGCATTGCCAACACCCCCGTCAAACACGTGGTGCTGGCTGCCATGGGCGACCAACTGGGTCTGCTCAAGGGCGCGCTGGTCAATTACGTGGTGCGCAACGTCAAGAAGATGGTTCCCACCTTCGACCTGCCCGGCGCCGTGCGGTTCAACGATGCCGTGGCGCAAGGCACCCGTGGCACGCTCAAGAAACCCGACATCAAGCCCGACGACATCGCGCTGCTGCAGTACACGGGCGGCACCACGGGCGTGAGCAAGGGCGCCGTGCTGCTGCACCGCAACGTGATCGCCAACGTGCTGCAGTCCGAGGCCTGGAACGAGCCCGTGATGAAGAAGGTGCCCCAAAACGAGCAGCCCACCAGCATCTGCGCGCTGCCGCTGTACCACATCTTCGCGTTCACCGTGAACATGATGCTGTCGATGCGCACGGGCGGCAAGACCATCCTGATCCCCAACCCGCGCGACCTGCCTGCCGTGCTCAAGGAGCTGTCCAAGCACACCTTCCACAGCTTCCCTGCCGTGAACACGCTGTTCAACGGCCTGGCCAACCACCCGGATTTCAACACCGTCAACTGGAAGAACCTCAAAGTCTCTGTGGGCGGCGGCATGGCCGTGCAGGGCGCTGTGGCCAAGCTCTGGCTGGAGAAAACGGGCTGCCCCATCTGCGAAGGTTATGGTCTCTCGGAGACCAGCCCCTCGGCCAGTTGCAACCCCACCACCAGCACAGAGTTCACCGGCACCATCGGCGTGCCGCTGCCTGGCACCTGGATGAAGCTGCTGGACGACGATGGCCGTGAAGTGACCACCATTGGCCAGCCCGGCGAAATCGCCATCAAGGGTCCGCAGGTGATGGCCGGGTACTGGCAGCGCCCCGACGAAACCGCCAAGGTCATGACCGACGACGGCTTCTTCAAATCCGGCGACATCGGCATCATGGACGAGCGCGGCTACTTCAAGATCGTGGACCGCAAGAAGGACATGGTGCTGGTCAGCGGCTTCAACGTGTACCCCAACGAGGTCGAAGAAGTGGTGGCCAACTGCCCCGGCGTGCTCGAATGCGCGGTGGTGGGCGTGCCCGACGAGAAGACGGGCGAAGCCGTGAAGCTGGTCATCGTGAAGAAGGACCCCGCACTCACCGAAGCCCAGGTGAAGGAGTTCTGTCGCACCAACCTCACGGGCTACAAGCAGCCCCGCGTGATCGAGTTCCGCACCGAGCTGCCCAAGACCCCCGTGGGCAAGATCCTGCGCCGCGAACTGCGCGACAAGAAGTGAGCCGCTCGGTGGCGCCCGCAGGCGCCGCGCCCCAAGTCCTGGAGCAGCCGGGGCGCCTCTGGGCCTGGGGTGCCAACCATTTGGGGCAGATGGGCGCAGGGCCCGGGTGGGACCAACTCAAGCCCCAGCCCGTGCCTGGCCTGCCTCTGGTACGCGCTGTGTGCACCAATGCATCTGCCGTGCTGGCGCTGGACGCAGACCATCGCATTTGGAGCTGGGGGTGGAACACGCGTGGCATGCTCGGGCGGGGTCGACCTGCGGATGAGAAGGCGTATTGGCTTCCAACCGTGCTGCGGGATCTGGGTCACCGCAACCTGGACCCAGCCGGAAATCCGCCAGAGCAGCCATCCTCTGAAGGCTTGCCGGACAAAGCACCTGCTCAGGCTCCGGACGAAGACGTAGACGTTGGATGGGAGGCTGAGCTGCAGGACTTTCTGAGCAGCACTCCAGTGCATGTTTCGCCCGCCACCGTCATGGAGGGTGTGTGCACGCCAAGCCCGTTGCAAGGTCTGCCGCCTGCGCGCCAGATCGCCATCAGCAACGAAAACGGGTTTGCACTGGATGAGGGCGGCGCCGTTTGGGCGTGGGGTGCGGGAGGCCATATGGGCATTCCGCTACCCAAAGGGCAGGCCTTGCCGCAGCCAGCGCTCACGCCAGTTCGGGTGGCTGGCTTGCCGCCCGTGGTGGCCATTGCAGCCCACCCAGCTGCGGACACCGCTTACGCGCTGGATTCCCAGGGCACCGTGTGGTCCTGGGGCCATGGCCACGAAGGCGAACTGGGGCAAGGCAAGCGAAGGGCAGATCCCGTGCCTGCCCCCATCGCGGGGCTGCCCCCGGTGCGCTCCATCCATGCCCTGGACTTCGCGGCGCTGGCTGTGCTCGCGGATGGCCGGGTGTTCGGCTGGGGTTCGGCCGAGCGGGGCGTGGGTTTTGAGGCCGCGCGCAAGAGCACATGGCGCGTGACGGAGCCCGTGCCGGTGGCCGGCCTGGCGGGCCCAGTGCAAAGCCTGTGGGCAGGCCATGGCCTGGTGGTCTACCGGCTGGACGATGGCTCGACCTGGGTGTGTGGCAGCGGCGTGCGCGGCATGTATCCCGCCAGCCCGCAGGAGCCGCCCCGGGTTCCGCTTCGGCAGCCTGATCTGGATAATTTTGCAGCCTTCTTTTTGGGCGATCACCACGGTTTCGCGGTGGATGCGGCGGGTGTTTTGCACGGCTACGGCCACGTCGAGGCTGGCGCATTGGGGCAAGGCGAATGTTCGGCGGATGTGCAACGCGATTGGGTGCTGGTCTCTTTGCCCCATGCCGTGGTGGCCATGGCCGCAGCCGGGCACCACAGCCTGGCGATCTGCGCGGCGGGATAATCCCGGCCTGCGCTGGCCACCCGCGCCGTGGCGTACCGGTTGCTGGCACACTGCGTCGCGCGCAGCGTCCCAATCTTCAAACCCTCTCGCGCCCATTTACTGTATGACCACCGCCATCCTCAGCGCCCTGGCCGAAGAACAAAGCTCGCTGGTGGCGCACCTGGAGCACCCTCAGCGGCTGATGCACGCGGGCCGCGCCTTCTGGTTGGGCGACTTGCACGGTCGGCGGGTGGTGCTGGCGCTGTCGGGCATCGGCAAGGTGGCCGCTGCCACCACGGCCACAGCGCTCATCGAACGGTTTGGCGTGGCGCGCATCGTGTTCACGGGCGTGGCGGGCGGCGTGGGGGATGGGGTGAACGTGGGCGACGTGGTGGTGGCGCAGGACTACATTCAGCATGACATGGACGCTTCTCCGCTGTTTCCGCGCTGGGAGGTGCCGGGCTACGCATGCAGCCGAATGGCCTGTGATGCCGTGCTGACTGCTCTGCTTTTGGAAGCTGCCAGCGCTTGCGTAGCAAGCGCTAGAGGCCAATTTGGCTTGAAATTTGGCGCACTGGAGGTGTCTGATGGCGACGCCCATCCGCACCGCGCACACCACGGCCTGATTGCCAGCGGTGACCGATTTGTGTGCGCCGCCGATGAGGTCCACCGCCTGCGCAGCGCGCTGCTCGGTGCCGGCCACGACGTGCTGGCGGTGGAAATGGAAGGCGCCGCCGTAGCCCAGGTGTGCCACGACTACGGCATCCCCTTCGGCGCCGTGCGCACCATCTCCGACCGAGCGGACGACACAGCCCACGTCGACTTCCCGCTCTTCGTGCAGACCGTGGCCAGCCGCTATGCTGAGCACATGGTGCTTGATCTCATGCAAAAACTATGAAATTAATAGCTGCTAGCGCTTATGGAATAAGCGCTAGAGGCCAATTTGACTCATATTTTCTGCGGGATTGCCTCCGAATCCATCATCCGCCTTGCCCAGGCTTCGACAAGCGCAGCCCGAACGGACGGGGGCGGGCCAGCGGCGACCCGTTCCGCCACTGCGCCGTGAAACCGGCGCGCCCAAAATACCAGCGCCACCGTGGAGCCGGCTTCGCCGGTCCACCGGAGGCGTCCCCCCTCGGGGGGGAAGGCGCGCAGCGCCACAGGGGGGCTACTTCAGCCAGCCGCGTTTGCGGAAGTACCACATGGGCCCCAGCGCACTGGCCACCATCAGCGCCACCACATAGGGATAGCCGTAGGCCCAGTCCAGCTCGGGCATGTACTTGAAGTTCATGCCGTACACGCTGGCGATCAGCGTGGGCGGCAGCAGGGCCACGCTGGCCACCGAGAAGATCTTGATGATCTTGTTCTGGTTGATGTTGATGAAACCGACCGTGGCGTCCATCAAGAAGTTGATCTTGTCGAACAGGAACGCCGTGTGGTTGTCCAGCGACTCGATGTCGCGCAGGATCTGTCGCGCTTCCTCGAACTGCTCGGAGTTGAGCATCTTGGAGCGCATCATGAAGCTCACGGCGCGGCGCGTGTCCATCACGTTGCGGCGGATGCGGCCGTTCAAGTCTTCCTGGCGCGCAATGGCAGCCAGCACCTCGCCAGCGCGGGCGTCGGTCACGTCGCCGGCCAGCACCTGCTTGCTCACGGCCTCGAGCTCGTCGTAGATGTTCTCCAGCGTGTCGGCCGAATATTCGGCGTCGGCGTCGAACAGCTTGAGCAGCACTTCCTTGGCATCTTCGATGAGGCCGGGCGCACGGCGCGCGCGCATGCGCAGCAGGCGGAACACGGGCACGTCCTCGTCGTGGATGGAAAACAGCACGCCCCGGCTTTTCAGGTTGGTGTTGTGCTGGTTCAGGATGAAGGCCACGCGCACCGAACGGGGGTCTTCGTCGTCATCGATCAAGAAGTCGCTGCGGATGTGCAGCTCGCCGTTGTCTTCTTCGTAGAAGCGGGCCGATTCCTCGATGTCTTCGTCCATCGCATCCTCGGGGATGGACAGGCCGTAGTGCTGCTTGATCCAGCGCTTTTCTTCGAGCGTGGGGGCTTCCAGGTCGACCCAGATGGGCTGGAAGCGGGTGAGTTCTTCCAGGGATTCGATTTCTTCCTGGAACAGCCGGCCATTGGCGAGCGTGAAGATGTTGAGCATAGGCTCACTCCCTTGTTATGTGGCGTCTGCGGTGGTGAGGTGCGGGGGTGCTTTCAACCCCCGCAGCAGCAGGCCGGGGAGCTGAAAGCTACCAACTGGGGTAGGTTTCCAAGGAGCTGTCTCCGTCTGAGTAGAAATGAATAATAAAAATCGGCAGCGGCGGATTATGGCACCGCACCACCCTGCGTAGCGGCGCGCACGGTGGCGAGCGCGCGGCACAGGTCGGCCCAGGTCGCGGCCTTGCTGTCTTGCGAACGCAGCAAAAAGGCCGGGTCGTACGTGACCACGGCTGGGCAGCCCGCCACCTGGTGCGGCCCAGCGCGCAGGCGGCCCAATGGCTCGGTGCGGCCCAGCGCGGCGCGCGCGGCCACATGGCCCAGTACCAGCACCATGGCGGGCTTCAGGGTGGCCACCGTGTCGGCCAGGGCGCTGGCAACGTCGCTGCTGGCGGCGGCCGAGCCGGGTGTTGTGCGCTCCAGGGCCGCCAGATACACGCGGGGGTGGCGGTGCAATTGCATCGCGCGCAGCATGTTGTCCAGCAGGCGCCCCACATCGCCTGCCAGCGGGTCGGCAGGGGTGGGGATTTCAGCCACGATCAACCAGCCCGCCCCCAGCGCTGCGGGTGTCTGTGCCGGGTCCGCGCCCGGGTAGAGCGGGCGTGCCGCGTGCAGTTGGTGTTGGGAGTGTGTGGTCGCCGCGGTGGGCGTCACCGAGGGGACGGGGGCGGCCGCAGGAGGCGACGGCACACGTGTGGCTGGCGGGCTCGAGGGCCGGGCGAGAACTGGGGTTGGTGTGGCAGCCGCAGCGGCCGCAGACGGAGTGACCGCTGCGGCGGCGGTGGCGTTCACGGGCAGGCCCCGCGCTGCAGGCGCTTCGGCGCTTGTCTCGGGCGGCCCCCACACGGTAATGCCCATTTCTTGCAGCATGGCGCGCTGTCGCGCATCGAGATGAAGGGTCATACAGGCAGCCGGTGGAACGTGGGGATGAATGAGGGGCCAACGCAACCGTAGGCGTCAGAGCGGCAGGCTCATGACCACCGCGTCTTCGCGCTGGCCATGCTCAGCAGGGTAGTAGCGCTTGCGTTCGCCCACACGGCGGAAACCGTGCGTCTGGTAGACGTGCTGCGCGCGCAGGTTGCTGGCACGCACCTCCAGCCACAGCCACTGTGCGCCGCGCCCGCGCGACCACAGGGCCAGCCCGTCCAACAGCACGCGAGCCCACCCTTGGCGCTGGAACTCCGGCGCAACGGTGATGTTGAGCAGATGCACCTCTTCCACCCCCAGCATGGCCACAAAGTAGCCCAGCAGGTGGTCGCCAGCCATCAGCATCTGGGCCTGGTAGCCCGACGCCAGGGCGTCGGTGAAGTTGCCACGCGTCCAGGGATGCGAATAGGCCGACTGTTCCACAACCAGCACGGCATCCAGTTGCGCCAGCGTCAGCGGTTCAAACCGCGCCTCTGGCTGGGGGGGATGGGTGGTAGCGGGGGGGGGCGTGGGGAGGGCGCTCATGCAATGTCAGGCGGTGTTGGCGGATCGTGCTGCTTGCAGGGCCGCGCGCTCCGCTGTGGTGTTCGCCACTTTATCGCGGATATAGCGAGGCAGTGCATC
>JBCNOJ010000129.1:0-10956 GCA_039593925.1 Acidovorax sp. | reverse complement strand
GCTTCGCCGGTGAAGCTGAGCGTGCTGCCCTGCAGATTGAGTCCGCCTTTGAAGCTGAAGGGCTTGGCGTTGTCCTTGGCAAAGGGCAGTGCGATGTCGGCGGCCTCCAGCGCAAATTCGGTGGCCTGCAGGGCGGCGGCGGGGCGCGTGGTGGCATCGGCCCAGCGCAGGGTACCGCCGCGCACGGCAGCGGTGGCGACTTCGACCGCCCAGGCGGTGGTGGCTGTTTTGGCCTTGGCTTTGCCTTTACCTTCACCCACAGAGGCGGAGGACGCAGGGGCCGAGGCGGTGCTGGCACTGGCCAGTGGAACAGATGCCGCGTCGGCAGACGCGGGCGCTGCAGGGGCGGTGGTCTTGTCCTTGGCGGGTGTTGCCGGCTGCGCAGGCGGTGCCAGCTGTGCCAGGTTGATCTGGCCGCTTGCATCGCGCGTGGCCGTGACCACGGGCGCCGTCAGCTCCACATGCTGCAGGCGCACGATCTGCTCCAGCGGGCGCACATCGGCCATGTCGATCTTCAGGCGCTCGTAGCTCAGCAGGTCGGCCCCTTGGCGGTCGGCTATGCGCACGCCGCTGGCTTGCAAGGTGCCGCTCAATTTCACAGCCATGCGCGGGTGCTGCTCGAAGGCCACCTTCGCATCCGCATCCAGCGTGGCGCTTTGCACCTTCACGGGCAGGTTGGCCGGCAGGTAGCCCAGGTAGGGTGCCAGGTTCAGCCCATCCAGCCGGAAGTGCGCGTCGGCTTTGCCGGTCTGTGCAAACGGTGTGCCCTCGGCGGACGAGTCAAACCGGCTGCCGTCCAGCGTGAAGGCCAGGTGGGGCTCGACCTTCACCTCGCGCTGCGAGGGCAGGGTGCTGATGAACGGCACTTTCAGCGTCAGCGCGCGCACCTCGTGGGTCTCGCGGATGGTGTTGTCGATGAAGTCGATGCTGCCGCCCGTGAGTGCCAGGTTGTACAGCGCCAGGCGCGCGGGGCCTTGGTCGGGCTCGGGGTCGTTCTTGGGTGCGGTGACCTTGGCGATGATGTCGTCCACGTCGTAGCGGCCGTCGCCCAGGTGGGTGATGCGCAGCACCGGGTTGTCGATGGTGAAGGCGTCCACCACGGGCGCCAGGCGAAACAGCGATTGAAGCTCGCCATCGGCATAGATGCGGCCAATGGTCAGCTGCGGGGGCGCACCATTGGCACCCGCCACGGCCACGTCGCGCAGCGCAAATTCGAGGCTCCAGGGCTGGAAGTCGATGCCGCCAATGGTCACGGTGCGGCCCAGTTGCTCGGACGCGATGCGCTCCAACGGGCCCTTGACCAGCGGCGGGATGGCGAGCCAGGTGACCAGCCACAGGGCGATCAAGCCCACCAGCGACCGAACGGCGGGGCGGAACCAGCGGTGCTGGCGCAGGGTGGCAAATGAAGCGGAGCGCAGGGAGATCGGCATGGCGGCAGGCAAGGGTAGGCGCCGCAGCCCCCGGGGGAGGTCCGGCCATCGCTACCCGGATGCCGGGCGGCTGCTGCGCGCGGGCGCTATTGTCCCCGTTGTATGCCTGCCTGCGTAAGCCAATGCAACCGGGGGCTGCGGTGGCTCAAGATTGTTGACAGTGGGGTCAGGCGCCGCTCATTGGGCGAAGCCCAGCACCACCCTGCGAGTGGTGGCGCTTTTCTTTTCAATCTTTGTGACGACGATGCCGCCGATCTCCGCGGTGTTGGCCACATGCGTGCCTCCACAGGGCTGCAGGTCGATCAGCGGCGCGCCGCCTTCGCCCCCGATGCGGATGGTGCGGATGCGCCCGGTGCCCCGGGGCGGCTGCACGCTCATACTCTTGACCAGAGCGGGGTTGGCGTCCAGTTCTTCGTCGCTGATCGAAGCCACGGTGAGTGGGTGCGCAGCGGCCACCAGGGTGGCGATGGCGGCCGTCAGTTGCTCCTTGTCCAGCGGGTCGGTCATCGCAAAGTCCAGCCGCGCGTAGTCGGGCGTGATGGAGCAGCCGTTGACCAGCTGCGGCACCACGTGGCACAGCAGGTGGCTGGTGGTGTGCAGGCGCATCATGCGGTAGCGGCGGTCCCAGTCGATGCGGGCGGTGACAGTCGTACCGGGCGTGAGTTGCGCCACGCGGTCTTCCTGCCCGGGGGCGGGGACGTGGACGATGTCACTGGTGGGGTTGCCTTCGGTGTCTTTGCCCTTGCGGGTGTCGGCAATGGTGATCTGCGTGCCGTCTGCCAGCACCAGCACGCCGCTGTCGCCGGCCTGGCCGCCGCCCAGGGGGTAGAACACGGTCTGGTCCAGCACGATCCCGGCATCGGTGACGGCGGTGATGTGGGCGCTGCATTCGCGCAGGTAGGCGTCTTGGCGGAAGAGGTCTTGGGTCATGGTGGCATCTTAGAACCTGTTCCAAGTCTTTTTGGAGTCGCACAAGTCCCTTGCCGGGATAGGGTGCAAGGCGCGGTGCGCAGTTGATAGCACGGCTATCCACAAGCGCCGCAACGCCGCAGACCGCCCGGCAAGGCACTTGCCCGCAGGGTTGGAGTGAAATCGGGCGATTGGACGCCCCGGCTGCTTGCATGGGCACGAGCCCATGCGGCGCATCCGAAGCATCCACTCATCCCGATTGCACTTCAATGCAATCTCCAAAAAGACTTGGAACAGGTTCTGAGCGGCGGCGCTGCCCGTTTCCCAGACGCCGACAGCGCCGCTACCATGCACACATGACTTCTGCCGCATTGACTCCCTTGCCCTCCCGCTTTTGGGCCGACTTGTCCACCCGTGATTTCGCGGCGCTAAAGGCCAGCGGGCAGGCTGAACAGGTGGTGGCCGTGCTGCCCGTGGCGGCTGTCGAGCAGCATGGGCCGCATCTGCCGCTGTCGGTGGATGCGACGCTGCTGCAGGGCGTGATCGATGCCGCGCTGCCGCAGCTGCCCGCCGAGTTGCCCGTGCTGTTCTTGCCGCCACAGAACGTGGGCCTGAGCCCTGAGCACATCCGCTTTCCCGGCACGCTCACCTTGTCGCCCGCTACGGTGATTGCGCTGTGGACCGAGATCGGTGAATGCGTGGCCCGCGCGGGCATCCAGAAGCTGCTGCTGTTCAACGGCCACGGCGGCCAGGTGAGCGTGATGGACATCGTGGCGCGCGAGTTGCGCACGCGCTGCGACCTCATCGTCTACAGCGCCAGCTGGTTCAGCCTGCCGCTGCCCGATGCGGTGGCGGGCCAGTTCAGTGCCCAGGAGCACCGCTTCGGCATCCATGCGGGCGAGATCGAGACATCGATGATGCTGCACCTAGCGCCCCGAACGGTGCACATGGAGCAGGCGCGCGACTGGCGTTCCACCTCGCAGGATCGGTCAGAGGGGTACAGCATCCTCGGAAATGGCAAGAGCGCCAAGCTCGGGTGGGCTATGCAGGATTACAACGCCGCGGGCGCGGTGGGCAACGCCGTGGGAGCTACCGCCGAGAAAGGCAAAGGAGTGGTAGATGCCGCTGCGCTGGGGTTGGTGCAATTGCTGCAAGAGTTTTGTGCGTTGCCGTTGATCACGGTAGTGCAAGAGGCTTAGCTTGCCAAACCAACCCGCGCCACCACCCTCCAGGTTGAGGCGCCAGCGCAGCATGGCGGGTTGTGCGCCGTTGGCATCGGCCGTCAGGGGGGCATTCCCAGGGTCGGCCAAGCACAGCACCGAATTGGCTCGGCAGATCGAGGGGCTAGGCGTCACGATGCTCCCGCCCGCAACGTTTTCGTAATTGATCCCTTCAAGGGCATAGGTGCTGGTGCCCACGGGTGCAAGGGTTACTCGTTCGCCCTCGGGATGAACTTCTCCCCACCACCGCCGCAGGCGATCAGGTGGAGGCCAGCACCACGGTGGGCAGGTACCTGCGTGTGTTTTCAGGCCAGCAGCATGGAGCCGTCCATCGGTATGCGAAGTGCATGAGCGGGGAAAAGGATCACGAAGCGGTTGCTGTGAAAAGGTCGGGGTGTCTGCCCTCTACCAGCCAGCGGGGCAGCTGGGTGAATTGGGTGAATCCGTCTTTGAACTCCGCACTTGAGCCTGCATGAGGAACATAGAACTCGTTCGCCGAATAGTTGGCCCAAAACATGAAAAGGGCTGGCGCTTGGCCACTGGCCAGCGTACTGAATGCCAGGAGTTCCAGGAATCCGAAGTCGGTGGGGTTCTCCTGTCCGCCCTCCGCCCAGGCTGCCGGTTTGCCCTCCTCGCTGGCCAGATCACAGACGATGCGCAACTGGGTGGCCAGCAGGCTGGCGGGGGTGTTGGCCTCGCTTTCGTAGTAGCGGTCGAATCCGGGAATATCGATAAGGTCGGGCAGATAGCGCTCAAGGTACTGCGCCTTGGTGGTGAATAGCGCTGGCGAGTGGCAGACCATCATCTGGTGCAGCCCATGGTGCTCACGAAGGCGGTTGACAGTGAAAGCCATCAGCCGCTGGTATTGCACCGTGGTGCACGAGGGTGACGTGCCCCACCAGAACCAGCCGCCATCGCTCTCGTGCCAGGGGCGCAGGACGAAGGGGATCGGTTCGCCAGCCTCCGTCTTGAGTTGTGCCAGTTGCGCGCCCCAGTGATCCACCTGCGCGGTGAACTGGGCGTGCAGGTCACCGCCCGGCGTGATGCGCGACACATAGGTGGGGTACTGGCCCGATGCACCCGCAGCAGTGTCCCATGAGCCCCCAGCGTTGTAGGCGGTGTAGGGCTTGTCCAGGCGTGCCGGGTGCAGACAGAAGATGTTGAGGCCACCGCGCCCGTGGGCTGCGCGCGCTTCGGACAGCAGGTCGGGGTAGGTGATGTTGTCCCAATTGCGATCCGGCATGCCAGGTGGGCCTGCCAGTTCCCAGCCGTAGACGGCGGGGTAGGCGCCGCAGGCGGCCTGGAAGTCGCTGTAGCCCCTCGCACGCTCGCCCCGACGCCAACCCACGCCAGAGCCGGTGGTGTTCTGGTGCCCGAGCAGAACCTGCTGCTGTGTCTGCAGTGCTCGCAGGTTGGCAAGCACGGCCATTTTGCCGGTGAGTGGTGCGGGCGATGGTGATGGTCCTGGCGCCGGAGGCGGTGCTGGCGCTGGCTCCGGGAGCGGCGCGGCGTCCTCGTTGCCACTTCCACCTCCTCCACAGGCGCTGATAAGTGATGCCAGAGGCATGGAGGCAATCGCTGCGACGACACGGCGGCGGCTTGTGGATGGGGGTGATTTCATGGTGTTTCCCTTCAGGTTCAGGCGATGGATGGGTACTGTAAAAACGTGGCGCTGCGATCAAGCTGGGCATGAAGTTGCTGTGCAAAGTTGTGCAACTGGAGCACGTGGTTGGCGCCATGGCTGGTTCCGAAAGGCATGCAGGTCATGCCTTGCGCGTCGATCCGCAGCATGGGAAAGCGGGCGTGCGCCATCCAGCGTTCCGTGTATGGGTCCCATAACGACGCCAGCTGCGCAATCGGAAATTCCGCCGGGAGGGGCGCTGCAGACGGGGCGTAGACGCAGATGTAAGGCTTGCAGGCTTCTGGAAGGTGGTGTTGGCGCTCGATAGGGCGCTCCAGGCTGCCGCGTGTGGGGGCCGGCAGCAGCGTGGCCCAGTCGGTGCCCGAACGTGCAAAAACGCGCTCCAGCAGGTTGTTCATCCACTGGGGTGAAGGTGGGGGTACAACCAGCAACCGCAGCGGGGCCCAGCGGTCGCTGGCCTGTGATGGCAAATGCCATTGGCTGAATGCCGCAACGATGCGATGCCGTGCGTAATGGGATGCCAGCGTAATGCTCCACGCGCCCATGCCTTCTTGCGGACGTATCTGCCAGGCAAAGGGCGCCCCCCACAACGGTGGGCAGACTCCGGCCGCAGCGCTGCTCTCCAGCAGTTCAATGTGCCATCCCTGTGTGGCGCACAGTGCCGCCAGGTCCTGTGGCACAGCGGAGGGAGCGCGCAGCCGAATCATTGGCGCACCAACTCCACGCGGCGATTCTGCTGGCGTCCTTCTTCCGTGGCATTGGAACCCACGGGTGTGCTGGCGCCCTGGCCCTGTGCCGTCAGGCGGCCCTTCGGTATGCCATGGCGCTGCACCAGGGCCGCCACCACCGCCTGCGCGCGTGCCAGAGACAGGCGCTGGTTGTAGTCCGGTGCGCCCTGGTTGTCCGTGTGGCCCACTACCTGCAGCCGCAGCTTGGGTTGTTGATGCAGCACAGCGGCGATTTCGCGCAGTTGGGCATCCGACCCGGGTTCGATGTCTGCCTTATCGAAAGCAAACAGAATGCCGTACAGCGACAGGCGCCCGCTTTGGCCCAGGCCCTGCGCGATGGCGCTGCTGGTTATTACCTGCACCTGTCCGGTCTGCAGCGCCGCGGATTCGATCACACGCGCGAAAACCATGCGCCCCGTGACCTGTTCATCGTCCGAGAATCCGATGGCAGCGTGCACCTTGCCGGAAGGCCGGTCCAGCGTGGCGTAGAGGTAGCGGCCGTTGGCTCGGAAAAAGTAGTTGCGCACCCAGTCGTTGCCCAGCTTTGGCATCTTGCCGTTGCCATCCAGTTCCATCCCGAGCGCCAGACCGGGGCGGCCGCGTGTATCGCGCCAGCAACTGCCTGCGCCCTGCGATTCACTGGCGCAAATGAACGCGATGGTGAATCCCTGCTCGCGCAAGTTCTGCTCGTAATTGCGCAGCGCCTCTAGGCTGCTGACCCCTGCAGGCAGAGCCCAATAAGCGTGAGTGATGCGGCCTTCCAGCGTTTCCCAGCCAGGGCCGGTCTGGCGCTCGGTGATGTTTTCGTTGATGGGCGCGGTAATCACCCGTGTTTCATCGAACTTGGCCGTCTGAACCCCCTTGGGGTTGGCTCCCGCGAACGTGCCGATGAAAGGCACGGGCTGGGCCTGCACGCTCCAGGCGATCAACCCTCCCAGCAACAAGGTGGCCTGCCTGCGCAGGCGAGGGCGATGCCAATTTTGGTGAGTGCTGCCATTGGGGTTTCCGAGTTCAAGCCGGTGTGGGTGCGGTGGTGGATGCGGCACGCGAGGAGGTGTCCGCTGCGACCAGGCTTGCTTGGTCGCCTTCGGGTCAGGGCTTGATCAGAGGTCCGAGGCCTGCAAGCACTCCGTCGCGGTCCACCGCACGCATGACCGCAACAACCCGTGTGTCGCTGGTGAGCTGGCCCTGGTTGTCGATCCGCATGCTCACACCCAGCGCGCGGCCCGCCGTGCCGGGCGTGAAGCGATAGTCGGAAACGTAGACGGTCTTGTGGGTGGCGTTGTCGTAGACCGACTCGGTGCATCTCACCGTGCCGTAGGCCGTGCTCTCGTAGGCGCACTGCTTTCCGCCCCCTGTCACACGGCCGCCTGCCACCGCGGTCATGTCGTAGCTGTCAAACCGTCGGCCATTGGAGTCAATGAACGCCCAGCGCCCCAGCAGGCTCTCGGGCTGTGGCGCCTGTGCCGCGGCAAACTGAAAGCGCTGTATGGGCACCGCAGGTTCTCCGGGGAATCGCACATAACCTGTGGTGGGCGTGGTGAAGGAGACGGACACCTCGCCCGCATTGGCCGATTCCCGCCCCGAAAGCGCGCCGCTGCCAAAGAACCTGCCTCCGCTGTACCGAATGAGTGAGGCCACCGCCTGTCCATCGGCAAAAGGCCCGGTGGCCAGATGAAAGGTGGGTGCGCCGTTGGCCTCGTAGTTGTAGACCTGCATTACGAACGTGCCGTTTTGCACATCCAGGGCCATGCCACGCCCTGGCCTGCCGTTCAGTTCGGGGCCGACCACCCAGGTGCCGGGCTCTGGCTGCGAACCCGCGGCAAGCGCGAGAAAATCGGGCGTGGTGACAGGCACATCCGCTGTGAAATGTTGCGCACCCATGGCAATGAGGCGCCCGCCTACCAGCTTGCGCGGTGCGTTCGGCGCTGTGCTCCTGGTGATGGTTCCGACCATGCCGTCCAGCTCTCGGCGCAGTTCCAGCGACGCCATCCCTATGGGATTCCGATCTTCATCCAACAGCTGAAAACCACAGCGAAAAAGCTGCACGGTCTGGATGAAAGCGCAGCGACTGCCAGCATCGGGTGCGCGGCCTGACGACGAAACTGCCGCTGAAAGCCCCGTGGTTTGGGACTCACCGTCTGTGCCCAGCACCAGGGTCCACATATCAATGGGTTTTTGGTTGGCGTCCAGCTCCACGGCGGCCCAGAGCTCCATGCTTCCCTGTGGGGCCAGCAGGTTGTTCGCCAAGCCGTCGAATCTGAAGCGTGAAATGCCGACGACAGGCTCTCCCGGGAATTGAACGGTGCCGGTAGTTGCGCTCGTGAATTTCACCTCCACATCCCCGGGGGAGCCGTCGACGACCCCTTCGAGCGGGCCACTGCCAAAGTGGCGGCCTCCTCGATAACGGCTGAGCGGGCCATTGAAGCGTTCGTTCGCAATGGGCCCCGATGCCAGATGGAAGGTGGGCTCTCCAGAGGTCTCGTAGTTGTAGACCTGCATCACAAGCGTGCCGTCCTGCACATCAATCGCCATGCCCCGCCCGGGCTGGCCGTTCACTTCGGAGGTCACGACCCACGTGCCGTTCTGCACGGTGAATTCGCTGGCAGCCATGGCAGGCAGCGAGACCGCGAGGCAGGAAACGATGCCCAGCTTGTGGAAGAGTTTCTTCATGGATTTCCCCTTGAGATGCCTGGCTGATTCAAGGCCGCACGCAGGCATTGCTCACCGCCGTTACGGGAGGGGTGTAGTTGGTGAACGTGGGCACGCCGCGCTGCACATGCAGCATGGTTTTGATGGCGGAGCTGACCCAGTTGTCCCAGGCTTGGCCTCCCCCAGGCACGTTGTTGCGCGTGCCGTGCTCGCCGCCAGCGGGGCACCAGGAGACGATCTTGTCCGTGTGCATGCCGCTGTTGCGGTGCCAGGTGGCACGCTCGCGGGCGCCGCAGTTGCCGAAAGGATCGCAGGCGTCGATGGGGAAGGTGCTGTCGCCCTGGTTCTCGATCAGCGCGACGGAATGGCTAGCGAGATCGGCATGCGAAGGGGCGTTCCAGTGCAGCGTGTAGCCTGCGTCCTGGCTGACGAAACCCAGGACCGGCTGGCCCGCGCTGCGCAGGTAGCGGGTAACGATGAGACTCTGCGAGCCCGCGTACGAGGTACCCACCCAGATGATGGCGCTGCAGTCGGCAAATTGCGGCATGTCGGTGCACAGCTTGTCCAATGCGGCCTGCGCGCTGTAGGCGATGTCGCTCGTCCATGCACCGCCGGCCTGATGGAACCCAAGGTCCACGGCCACGTAACCCTGCGCGGCCAGGATGTTGGCCTGGTTGCTGTTGCCTGCAGCCACATCGCCTACGCCGCCCCAGCCCGGCGCAAACACGATGACGGGGCGGCGCTCTTCCACATTGCGCCGTGTGACGATGGCCCGCGAGGCGCGCGCGACACCGTCCGGACCCGTGGTGCTGTAGTCCAGTGTGCGTTGCACGGTGACGGGGCCGGGTTCAGGCTGGCCCATCTGCCCCAGGCCCGTCAGCGAGCCATTGCGGTCCACCGCGCGTACCACCGCTGCCGAGCGGGCATTGGCTGTGGGGCGACCCTGGCCGTCGATTTCCATGCTCGCACCCAGGGCCCGGCCCGAAGTGCCCGGGGTGAACCGGTAGTCTGCGGTGTAGACGGTTCCGCGTCCGGAAATCGAAAACGCTTCTGTGCAGCGGACTGTTCCATGGGCCGTGTTTTCGTAGGCGCAACGTTTCCCACCGCCCTCCACGTGGTTGCCCACCACGGTGGTCATGTCGAAGCTGTCGAACTTCTCCCCGTCCTGAAAGGCCCAACGGCCAAGAAGGCTCTCTGGCTGGGGTTGCTGGGCTGCGCCGAACAGAAAACGCTGGATGGGCACACTGGGCTCACCCGGAAACCGGACATGCCCCGTGGTGGCCGAGGTGAACGAGATGGCCACCTCGCCCGCATTGGCCGATTCCCGCCCCGAAAGCGCGCCGCTGCCAAAGAATCTACCTCCGCTGTACCGAATGAGAGATGCAACCGCCTGCCCGTCGGCAAAAGGCCCGGTGGCAAGGTGGAAGGTGGGTGCGCCGTTGGCCTCGTAGTTGTAGACCTGCATCACGAACGTGCCGTTCTGCACATCCACGGCCATGCCACGCCCTGGCCTGCCGTTCAGTTCGGGGCTGACGACCCACGTGCCGGGCTCGGGCAGCACCGTCGCGGCCTGCGATGGCGCTGCCACGGGCACGTCGGCCACGGTCTGGTCGGGCCCGCTTGCGGTCAGGCGCCCGCCAACCAGCCGGCGGTTGGTGTTCGCCGCGCCGCCCCGGGTGACCGTGCCCGAAAGGCCATCGAGCTCGGTACGCAGATCCATCGATACCGCGCCTTTGCCGTCCCTGAGCTGGAAGCCGCAGCGGAAGACGCCGCCCGCCTGGGGCGTGCAGGTGCTGGCCTCTGCCAGTGTGCCCGCGGATGAGGTGGCCGAGACCAGGCGGGTGCGCAAGGTCCCGTCGGGTTGGGGGTCTGAGCGCAGCCCCAGCGTCCACATGCCCACGGGCTTGCGGGCGTCATCCAGCTCGGCAACGGCCCACACCTCGTTCACGCCGGGTGGCGTCAGGGCACCGCTGGCTACGCCGTTGAAGCGAAAGCGCGAGATACCGACGGCCTGCTCGCCGGGGAATCGGACCGTCCCAGTGCTGGCGCTGGTAAACCGCACTTCCACGGTGCCTGGCGAGCCTGCTGCCACACCCTCCAGGGGTCCGCTGCCGTAGTGGCGGCCTCCCCGGTAGCGGGTGAGGATGCCTTCAAAGCGGTTGTCAGCGATGGGCCCGGAGGTCAGGTGGAAGGTGGGCTCCCCGTTGGCCTCGTAGTTGTAGACCTGCATGACGAAGATGCCGTCCTGCACGTCGACCGCCATGCCACGGCCGGGCTTTCCGTCCACCTCGGACGTCACCACCCAGGTGCCGTTCTGCACCGTGAAGTCACCAGCGGCATGGGCTGCCGCGCCCAGCACCAGGCTGGCGGCAAGG